>NZ_JBIMJM010000027.1:0-28690 GCF_043674115.1 Streptococcus sp. A34
ACCCTAAAAAATGCTTGGACTACAAGTCGCCAAGTGAATTTCTTTTGGGTGGCTAACTTCAACTTGAAATTTGGGTTCTGAAAATTTTTAACATAAAGCAAAGCATCCCCGTTTCCGAGGATGCGATAAGGAATACTAGACTAATTCTTCAAATTGAACTTCTGCTAAGATTTCTGCGAATTGCTCTGGCGCAACTTCTGGGAAATAATTGAGGCAGTTGGCAGTTGCATAGGCAGCAGCCTCCTTGAGGAAGATTTCTGGCTCTTGGTTTTGGCTGATCCCCTTGACAAGGAGACCCAGATAGAAATCTCCAGCTGCAATTGGATTTTTAGCCTCTTTCTTAGGGGATTGGATACGGAAAAAGCGTTGACCGATTTTGGCCAGACTTCCCTTGCTGCCCAGGGTCACGATAAGATTTTCGTGAGGAGTCACTTCTTTGAGGATACGCAGTACATCTTCTGGGTCATGTTCATCCAACTCTGGATAGATGTCCTTGAGCTCCTCATTGTTAATTTTAATCAGGGCTGGACGAGCCTCGTAAGCGGCACGAAGGGCTGCACTACTGGTATCCACAATGGTGCGGACCGCAGGGAATTTTTCAATAAACCGCTGGATATAATCATCCGGCATCCCCTTCATCAGACTGCCTGAAAAGACCAAGGTATCACCTGGTTGCAGGCTTTCCTCGATTTGCTTAGTAAATTGATCCAGAAGTTCTACAGTCAATTCCAGGCCTTTTTCATAAAAGAGAACCACATCCCCTGTCGATGTTTCAACGTAGATATTGCAGGTGCGGGTGTTTTGCCCAGACTGAACCACCTTGAGGGCATTGCCCTTGTCAGCATTGAGCTCCTCGATGTAGCGACCAATCGCTCCACCTAAAATAGTATGGATAACATAGTCCGTCTGGCCGTTTTCCTTGAGGGCATAGGCCACATTGAAACTCTTGCCACCTGGATAATCCCGGACTTCAAAGGGACGTAGGGGAATATTTTTCTCAATAGCCTCAACCAAGAGGGTTCGGTCAAGAGCAGGGTTGGGACAGACAAGATGAATCATAGCAATCTCCTTTTTTGATGTGATGTTCTATGATTATTATAACAAATATGTTGATATATGGTTGAAAAAATTATAAAAAGAAACCAGAAATTTTCTGATTTCCCTATTTGAAATTGGTAACGGTCACACCCAGCAAACGAATGCCCTTTTCTGGCTGGCCGACTTCTTCAAAGATTTGTCGGACTTCCTTCTCAATCCTATCGGCCTGGTCAGTCGCCTCCGAAAAACTATGGCGCTTGGTCAGGGTCGAAAAATCTCCGTAGCGGATTTTGAGGACAATGGTCCGTCCTTTTTTCTGGTGCTTGGTCAGACTAACCGCCACCTTCTGACAGAGCTTACCCAACTCTTGCAGAGCATCCTCTTCACGATAGAGCAACTTGCGGTAGGTCCGCTCCTTACCGATAGACTTGCGGATGCGATTGGTTTTTACGGGTGAATTGGAAATACCCCTGGCCTTGCGGTAGAGATCAAAGCCGAAGCGACCGAAAGTGTCAATCAAAGTCATCTCCGATACATCTAACAAATCTGCCCCAGTATAGACTCCCATCTGATGCAGTTTTTCGACGGTCTTCTTACCAACTCCGTGAAATTTCTCGACAGGGAGACTGGCCAAAACCGGCACCGCATCCTCCGGCTTAATCAGGGTCAATCCATGCGGCTTTTCCATGTCCGAGGCGATTTTAGCCAGAAATTTATTGTAGGAGACGCCAGCTGATGCCGTCAGGTGTAGCTCCTTCCAGATATCGTACTGGATGAGTTTGGCAATCTTGACAGCCGAAGTGATGCCCAGCTTATTTTCCGTCACATCCAGATAGGCCTCATCGATGGACATGGGCTCGACTAAATCCGTATAGCGGTGGAAAATTTCGCGGACCTGGAGACCAATTTCCTGGTATTTATCATAGTTCCCTGAAATGAAAACCGCCTGGGGACAGCGTTCATAAGCTTCTTTGGAGGACATAGCCGAATGAATTCCAAAGGCACGCGCCTCATAACTACAGGTGGACACCACCCCCCGACCACCAGACAGTCTCGGATCCGCCCCAATGATAACCGGCTTGCCCTTGAGACTGGGATTGTCCCGCACCTCAATAGCAGCGAAAAAAGCATCCATGTCTACATGAATAATTTTTCTAGATAAATCATTGATTAGAGGAAAAATTAACATGAACACTCCTTTCTGGTGAAATCTATTTTCAACCATTATACCCCTTTCCGCACAATATTTCATCACAATCGATTTTTTCACAAAGAATTTTATTATAACAACACATAAAATCATATTTCTTGCCAAACACTTACAATCCGCATACTCAGGCGTTTTCTGAAATATTCCGAAACAACTTTCACAAACTTTCATTGATTTTTGCCTTGAAGAAAGCGTTTTATAGTGTTATAATAATCACAAGCATATTATTTGCAAAAACTCAAAGGAGAACCCTCATGTCAATAAAAGTAAAAACTAAAAACGTTACTGAAGACATTTTCGCCCAAGCCTGGGAAGGCTTCAAAGGTACCGACTGGCAAGATAAGGCTAGTGTAACTCGTTTCGTACAAGCCAACTACACGCCATATGATGGTGATGAAAGCTTCCTTGCAGGCCCAACTGAGCGTTCACTGCATATTAAAAAAATTATCGAGGAGACAAAAGCAGGCTACGAAGACACTCGTTTCCCTATGGATATCGACCGTGCAACTTCTATTGCTGATATTGGTCCTGGCTTCATCGATAAAGAAAATGAGCTCATCTTTGGTATCCAAAATGATGAACTCTTCAAGCTTAACTTCATGCCAAGAGGCGGTATCCGTATGGCTGAGACTACTCTCATCGAAAACGGCTACACTCCAGATCCACTCTTGCATGAAATTTACACCAAACACGCAACCACTGTAAACGACGGTATCTTCCGCGCCTATACAGCTAACATCCGCCGCGCCCGCCACTCACACCACGTTTCTGGTCTGCCAGATGCTTATTCTCGTGGTCGTATCATCGGTATGTACGCACGTTTGGCACTTTACGGGGCTGACTACCTCATGGAAGAAAAGGTAGCCGACTGGAATGCTATCACTGAGATTGATGAAGAATCCATCCGTCTCCGCGAAGAAATCAACATGCAGTATCAAGCTCTCCAACAAGTTGTTCGCTTGGGTGACCACTACGGCGTTGACGTCCGTAAACCAGCCATGAACACCAAGGAAGCTATCCAGTGGACCAACATCGCCTTCATGGCAGTATGTCGTGTCATCAACGGTGCTGCAACTTCCCTCGGTCGTGTACCAATCGTTCTTGATATCTATGCAGAACGTGACTTGGCTCGCGGAACATTTACAGAATCAGAAATCCAAGAATTTGTTGACGATTTCGTATTGAAACTTCGTACCGTTAAATTTGCTCGTACAAAATCATTCGACGAAATCTACTCTGGTGACCCTACCTTCTTGACAACTTCTATGGCAGGTATGGGTAACGACGGTCGCCACCGTGTTACCAAGATGGACTACCGTTTCCTCAACACGCTTGACAATATCGGCAACTCGCCAGAACCAAACTTGACCGTTCTCTGGTCTGACAAATTGCCGTATGCCTTCCGTCGCTACTGTATGGCTATGAGCCACAAGCACTCTTCTATCCAATACGAAGGTGTAACAACCATGGCCAAAGACGGCTACGGCGAAATGTCTTGTATCTCTTGCTGTGTGTCACCACTTGACCCAGAAAGCGAAGACAAACGCCACAACATCCAGTACTTCGGTGCTCGTGTCAACGTTTTGAAAGGTCTTCTTTCAAGCTGGAACGCTGGTTACGATGATGTCCACAAAGAATACAAGGTATTTGACGGTGTTGAGCCAAACCAAGAAGAAATCTTCACCTACGACCGTGTCATCAAAGACTTTGAAACTGCCCTTGACTGGTTGACAGATACCTATGTGGATGCCATGAACATCATCCACTTCATGACCGACAAGTACAACTACGAAGCAGTTCAAATGGCCTTCTTGCCAACTCACCTTCGTGCAAACATGGGCTTCGGTATCTGTGGATTTGCTAATACAGTCGACTCCTTGTCAGCTATCAAGCACGCGCAGGTTAAACCAATCCGTGACGAAGATGGCTTTATCTATGACTATGAAGTAATCGGTGACTTCCCACGCTACGGTGAGGATGATGACCGTGTAGATGATATTGCTAAATGGCTCATGGAAGCATTCTATACTCGTCTTGCAAGCAAGAAACTCTATAAGAATGCGGAAGCTGCCGTGTCTATCTTGACTATCACTTCAAACGTTGCCTACTCTAAACAAACTGGTAACTCGCCAGTTCACCGTGGGGTATTCCTCAACGAAGATGGCTCAGTCAACACTTCTAAAGTAGAATTCTTCCCACCAGGTGCCAACCCAACTTCTAAAGCTCGTGGTGGTTGGTTGCAAAACTTGAACACCCTTTCTAAATTGGACTTCAACCATGCCAACGACGGTATCTCATTGACCACTCAAGTTTCTCCAAAAGCGCTTGGTAAGACCTTCGATGAGCAAGTAACAAACTTGGTGACAATCCTTGACGGTTACTTCGAACAAGGGGGTCAGCACGTTAACTTGAACGTTATGGACTTGAACGACGTTTATGAGAAAATCATGGCTGGTGAGGACGTTATCGTTCGTATCTCTGGATACTGCGTAAACACTAAATACCTCACTAAAGAGCAAAAAATGGAATTGACCCAACGTGTCTTCCACGAAGTTCTCTCAATGGACGACCACGCAGCTGAAGTTTCAGGTGTGAATGCTTAATCAAAACAAACTGAAAAGGACTTGCAATGCAGGTCCTTTTTTGCTGTATAAGAATTTTTCTTCTGAAGAATCAACGGGCTCCCTTGATAATTATTCGTTTCCGTCACCGCATCATTAAGAAGATACTACCGAGCCATAGGCACTCCTTATTCTTTCTAGCAACTATTCCACATGATTGAGAGATAGGAGAGATAGGATAGATAGGTAGATAAATACATATCTAATCTCTCATTCAAATAAGGGGCAAACAAATCTTCCATTGCTGACAAACTTCCTTTGGCATGAAAGTCATCAAAGGCCTTGTAGTAAGCTAGTCGATCTGAGAATTTTATATCAATCGGAGGGTAGGCAGCCTTCATCAGCTCCAGGTTAACCAAAAACTGACCCGTCCGACCATTCCCATCAATAAAGGGATGAATACTTTCAAAGGCGATGTGAAAACGAGCCATCTTGGTCACAATGTCTTCCTGACTTTGAGCATAGTTCGCCAGCCATTGCTCCATAAAAGGCTGGGCAGGTTTATTTGCAGCTCCCATGATACGTACCGACACTTTTCGATAGAGGCCCCTATCGTCTTTTTTATCCGATAATACCAGATAGTGAATATCCTTCACGACCTGCTCCGTCAAGGGAGTACCCTCTGCCACCAGGGTCTGCACATACTCAAAAGCTTCCCTGTGACCAATGGTCTCAAGATGATCTTTCAAATGTTTCTGGTCAATGGTCAAACCGCGCAAGACCATATCTGTCTCACGGAGGGTCGGAAGGATAGGCGAAAAACGGAAGGATAGGGAGAGGATTTTCGGAAGGATAGGGATAACATAACAACTTTGATAGAATGACAGATCATCAAAATCAGACTGAAATCGGTAGTATAGTGACTCTAAAAATCAATCACATTCAGCAACCAAATTCTCTTCATCTACTGAAATTGGCTATACCGTTCTTTCTTCAAATTTTGAATGGAGAGCATGGCTACAAAGCTAATTAGGTAAAGACTAGATAGAAAGACCATGACAGTAGCTGGGCTGGAAGCATCCAGAATCATACCGATAATGACAGAGGAGAAGCCTCCTACTGCCCGACCGACGTTTAGGATAACGTTATTGGCTGTAGAGCGGATGTGATGTGGATAAAGTCGGGTAATCATAGCACCATAGCCTGCGAACATCCCATTTACAAAGAAACCAACAATCATACCACCCAGAATCATAGTCACTTGGGAATTGGCAAACTGGAAGAGATAGACACAGACGGCCGAGGCAAGGAGAAAGGCACTGTAAACTGGCTGAGGACCAAATTTATCCAGGATATGGCCAAAAACCAGCATACCGATACACATGCCAAGAATGGTAGTGACCATCCACAAAGAAGAATCTTTGACACTAATATTTAGACTGGTTTGAATAATGGTCGGCAACCAATTCATCATACCGAAGTAGCCTGCGATTTGCACCGTTGTCATAACTATCAATGCCAGTGTCTGGACTGTCAAAGCAGGCGTTTTAAACAATTGACTAACATGAGCGACTTCCGTATCTTCCTTGTCCTGGCCTGGAGAATGGTCTAAGATGGCATCATCTTTTATAGCCACTTGCATCCATAAGACCAGAAGGAGAGGCAAGAGTCCAAAAAGGAAGAGCCCCTTCCAGCCTAAACTTGGAGCCAACCAGCCTGCCAAGAGAGCCGAGCTGATAGAACCAATCTGGCCTGCGATACCATTGAGGGAAGAAATTCGTCCCATCTTTTCCTTGGGGACAATACCTGCCATAATAGCAATAGCGACACCATACTCACCACCGACCCCGATGCCGGCAATAAAACGCATGAGGTAAAGGTAAGGCAGGCTATTGGTAAAGTAGATGAGTCCCGTGGCAACTGCAAAGATGACAATGGTCCACTTGAAAACCTTAAATTTATTGTAGCGGTCAGCAAGGACACCGAATACTAGTCCACCCAGTAGCATACCCAGATTGGTGATGGTCGCAATCCAGCCAGCCTGGGCTCCAGAAATGCCCAGCTCTGCTATGATATTAGCCATAGAAAATGACAGGAACATGACATTTAAATCGTCTGTTCCAGAAGCCACAATGGCCGCCGCTAAGGCACGTTGATTATTTTTATCGAGTTTCAAACCCAACATAGACAATTCTCCTTTTCAATGGTGGCTCACAGACCACCTTTATTAAAAATTGAGAAAAGCTCAAACAAAAACAGGAACTACCGTCCCTGCTCTTAAAAGTGCATTAAAATAATGTGGAAAAATACCTTTCCATCTCTCATTGATTCACTTTTATGCCTCACAGGACACAGTTAAAGCTATTAACAATTTTTACCAGTCTACTAAAAAAGCGACTAGCTGTCAACTAATTGTATGCATTACTTATTCAGATAAGGCCCCAATTTCTCAAAAGTCTTATCATTTCGGATGGTCAATTGCTTGTAAAAGGGAGAACCAGCTAATTTTTTATGATAGGCCGTACCATGGTAGCCTGCCTCAGAAGTCACCGCCCAATAAATAGCCCGGTCCGCCAGCTGGAAAATCTCAGCTCCTAGCACAAGGTCTGCCAAATAGTTTTTCAATTTGTCAAACTCAAGTTTCTCTGTAAAGAAGAGAACATTCTTTCGGAAATAATCTTCCTGCCACCAAGCTGGTAATTGGGCTAGCTCCGCCCCGTAATCTTCTTCGCTCAGAAGAGCAAAGGTCTCAACAAAAGGATAATTCGCCGCAAAAAACTGGTCAAAGTCCGCCACGATATCCGCTCTGCTATGGGCCGATGAGAAAAACAAATTCCCAGAATTGATATAGGTCTCAACATCTGTGTAGCCCAAATCAACCACCTGCTGGCGGAGCTCCGCCATGACGATTTTATTGCGACCGCCGACATTGATGCCCCGCAGTAACAAGACATATCTCACGATACTTCCTCCTCCAAAACCTGTTTTATCAATTTCATGACCTGATTGCGATCCAGCTTCCACTGAGCCCGCTCGTCCTTATCGTAGGTCCGATTAGACAGGAAAATAGCCGCCAGCTGCAAGGGACGATTGTACATGATAAAGGTGCCTGTATAGCCTGTGTGAGACAACCAGTTCCCCTTCTTATCCCAGGCTAGCGACCGCTTGCGCTTGTCGTCAAAGCCATAATCCTGGGTCAAATCTGCTGCAAAGTCCGCCGTCAAATACTGGTTCAAAAAGATTTCTAGGTCCTTGACCGTCGAAAAAAGACCAGCACTTCCAGCATGTCCCCCCAAGACACGCGCCTTAGGATCATGCACCACACCTGCCTTGACACCACGCACCGTCGGTACCGCCTGACTGACTGGTCCATAAGAGGTTTGGGACATGCCAAAGGGCTCTAGAACACCTCGTCTGATTAGCTGATCCAGACTAGCTCCACCCAGTTCTTCCAGCAAAAAGCCCAGCAGAAGAAAATTGATATCTGTATAGAGAAAATCTTTTTTATCCGTCACCCTAATCTTCAAAATAGCTTCTTTTAATTGGTCCGCATCCAGACTATCCCGATTGGGAATAAAGGGATCGATGCCACTGGTATGGGTCAGCAATTGGCGAATGGTCACATGGCTATCCGCAAAAGCAGGCAGATAAGACTGCAGGCTCCTATCCAGCTCCAAAACTCCGCTATTGACCAAAAAAATAGCCAAGGTACCAGCACCGACGACCTTAGAAACGGAGGCCAAATCATAGGTCAGAGCCGCTACCACTGGGGTCACATGGTCCTGGGTACCCAGATAATACTCCTGCCACTGACCCTTAGAAAAAAGAGCCAGACTGGCACCAGGATAGACTCCTTGCCCAATCTGCTCTGAAATCTTGTCTAAAATTGCTTGTCTCATTTTTCAAACCACAATTCAATACCGCTTGGGTCTGTTGTTTGGATAAAGGTCGCTTTCTTGTCTTTGAAAAATGGAACGTCCAGCTTGCTCTCCAAATCAGACCAATCATAATCACTCTCTACCGAAAAACGGAGGCTGTCCAAGTCCCAGATCTCTTCTGCTGGTGTCAGTAAATCTTCACCCTCTGCCCCAACAAAACGCAAAAAGAACTGGTTGGGCAAGATAGTCTCATAAAAATCCTGGCTAACTACTGGATGAGGGCTGTTAATCCAAACAGACTCCACCTCAAAATGACTTAAACCAGCGAAATCAGCATCCCCCTTAAAAGGAACTGGTGGCAGAATAGCTGTTAAATCATCGATGCTTGCCTCACTGTGGAGCAAAAAAGTATCTCCCTCAGGCGATACTGCCTCAAAACCATAGCCATTGTGCCCCTTGTAGAGCTTGCTGTAAACCGTTCCATTAGCCAACAGAGCCTCAATTTCGTGAACCTTCTCGACCTTGATAATGATTTTATTGAGCTTCTTCAGTCCACGAACAGCCCGGCTGCGATTGCCTGGCGATTCCTGCAAAACCAGCCTAATCTCGCTGTCTTGATGACCAGCAAATTCCGCAAATGGGCCGTCTTCCAGCTTGGTTTTCATCCCCAAATTATCTTCTAGGAAGGCTTGATTAACACTTCTATTATTGACCCGCAGCACAGGTACTACGGGTTTATTTTCCCTTAACACAATCATTTCCCTCCTAATATCATTCCTAGATATTATATAGAATTTTACTTAGTTTTACAAATGATTTCCTGTAGATTTCGACATTTTTCCTTACAGAATTTCTAACTATTCTTAGACAAATTTGCCCCTTTTCCGCTATAATGGAAGGTAGATAATTTCAGAAAATAAGGAGCTCCTATGCGTTTTAATCAATTTTCATACATCCCACAAAATCGGGAAACCATTGTAAACGAACTCCATTCTATCGGCTTTACGGTCGATAGTCAAGCAGAAATAAAAGAAATCCTGGAAATCTTCGTAAGAACCTGTCATTTTCTGACAACCAACACAGACTTTACCCTGTCCAATATGATTGCAAACTGGGAGACAGACCTCTTGACCTTCTTTCAGTCGGACCGCCAAGTCACTGCGGAAGTTTTCTACCAAGTAGCCTTTCAATTGCTGGGCTTTGTGCCAAACTTTGACTATACTGATGTTGCAGCTTTTGCCGAGAAAACCAATTTCCCAATTGTCTTTGGCGACATCATTGAAAATCTCTATCAGCTGCTCAATGCGCGCACCAAGTCAGGCAATACCTTGATTGACCAGCTGGTAGCGGATGATTTGATTCCTGAAGATAATGCGTATCATTTCTTCAATGGCAAAGCCCTTGCGACCTTCTCGACCAAGAATCTAATTCGCGAGGTCGTCTATGTCGAAACGCCTGTGGACACAGCAGGAACTGGGCAGACGGACATTGTCAAGGTTTCTATTTTACGTCCTCACCACGAGGGGGGCATTCCCGCTATCATTACCAATAGCCCTTATCACCAAGGAACCAATGATGTCGCAAGCGATAAGGCTCTTCACAAAATGGAAACGGAGCTGGCTAAAAAGACTCCCGGCAAAATTGAGGTGGGCACACCAAGCTACAAGACCCTTGAACTAGACCAGCGTGACTTGCCGACAAGCCCAGCGACTGAAAAACTGGGACATATCGGCTCTTATTCACTCAATGACTACTTCCTATCACGCGGTTTTGCCAGCCTCCACGTCTCTGGTGTCGGCACACTGGGTTCTACAGGCTACATGACGTCTGGTGACTACCAGCAGGTCGAGGGGTACAAGGCAGTGATTGATTGGCTGAACGGCCGCACTAAAGCCTACACAGACCACACGCGCACCGTGCAGGTCAAGGCTGATTGGGCCAATGGTAAGGTAGCGACGACGGGACTGTCTTATCTCGGTACCATGTCCAATGCTTTGGCAACAACTGGCGTGGACGGACTGGAAGTCATCATCGCAGAAGCGGGGATCTCCTCTTGGTATGATTACTACCGTGAAAACGGGCTGGTGACCAGCCCTGGTGGTTATCCAGGAGAGGACTTGGATAGCTTGACCGCTCTGACCTACTCGAAAAGTCTGCAAGCAGGCGACTTCCTCCGCAGTAAAGAAGATTACGAAAAAGGACTGGCGGCAGAACGTACTGCCCTGGACCGCACCAGTGGCGACTACAACCAGTATTGGCAGGACCGCAATTATTTACTCAATGCCGACAAAGTCAAGTGTGAGGTCGTCTTTACCCACGGCTCACAGGATTGGAATGTCAAGCCTATTCATGTCTGGAATATGTTCCACGCTCTGCCAGACCACATTAACAAGCACCTCTTTTTCCACAATGGTGCCCACGTTTACATCAATAATTGGCAATCCATTGATTTCCGTGAAAGCATGAACGCCCTGCTCAGCCAAAAACTCCTTGGCCACGACAATGCCTACCAACTTCCGACCGTCATTTGGCAGGAAAATACTGGCGAGCAAAGCTGGACCACACTGGAAACCTTTGGCGGAGACCAGCAAATCAGCTTGGGTCTGGGACAGGCTGAGGCAGCTATTCAAAACAACTATGATGAGGAAACCTTTGCTAAATACGGCAAATCCTATCCAAGTTTCCACCAAGACTTGTTTGCGGACAAGGCCAATCAGATTACGGTGGACATTGAACTGGACCAAGATGTCCAGCTCAACGGTAGAGCCTGCTTAGAACTCCGTGTCAAATCCAATCTAGCCAAAGGGCTCTTGTCTGCCCAGTTATTGGACTTTGGACCAGCAAAACGCCTGGCACCAATCCCAGTACCGCTGGCTCGCCTCAGCTTAGACAACGGTCGCTACCACGCTCAGGAAAATTTGACCGAATTGCCATTCAAAGAAAGCCCACAACGAGTCATCACCAAAGGCTATCTTAACCTGCAAAATCGCTGTGACTTGATGACCGTTGAGTCCGTCACACCAGATGAGTGGATGAACCTGACCTGGGAACTCCAGCCAACCATTTACAAGCTGAAAAAAGGCGATAAACTCCGCCTGGTCCTCTATACGACCGACTTTGAAATCACCGTGCGCGACAACACAGACTATCGCATCACAGTGGACTTGGCACAGTCCAAGCTACATTTACCGCATGCATAAACCAGAAAACGAGCTGCCCACCGCAACTCGTTTTTTTTACTGCCTATTTTTCTAAAGGATGAATAATCACACCTTGCACTACACGGTTTACGGTGCCTGTTGGGGATGGTGTATCTGGTAAGTTCTTACACTTGATGGCTGCCATGATAGACACTGTCTGTGCAAAGATGATGTAAGGGAAGGTCAAGAAGACATCTGGCAGGTCTGCTCCGCCCTCTGCGAGGACGAAATTTGGTGCCTCAGTGCCTTCCAATTTCGATGCAGAAAGGGCAACAATTCGCTCTGCTATTGCATCTCCATGCACCTCATTCAAGAGGTCCACATCGTACTGACGTGTATAAGCATCATTTGAGACAAATTGGAAAATCAAGGTCTTGTCGTTGATAAAGGATTTTGGTCCATGACGGAAACCGAGCGGAGACTCGTACATGGTCGCAATCTTACCAGCGGTCAATTCCAAAATCTTCAGCTGAGCCTCGTGGGCAACCCCGTAGAAACCGCCTGCTCCCAGGTAAATCACGCGCTCAAAATCCAGATCAATAATCCCTTGGATGAAGTCCTCACGGTCCAAGACATCCTGGCCAAGGCGAGCTATGGTGTCGACCCACGCGGCTTTTTCTTCTTGGCTAGCTGGTGAGAAGACAAGCAGAGCAGTCAAGGACATACAGCTGTATGAGCCTGTCATGGCAAAGCCCTTATCGTTTGAACCCGCAGGCTGTAAGAGCAAGAGATTGTCCGCATCCCCTTCGGCTGCCAGAGCCAATTTGCCCTCTGGTGCACAGGTAATAGTCACTTGGTAAAGCTGATCAACCAATTGCTTGGCAACTTCTACTGCTGCCACACTTTCTGGTGAATTACCTGAACGGGCAAAGGATACCAAAATAGTTGGCACATCTGCCTGTAAATAGTCATGTGGACGACCAACCAATTCTACCGTACCAATGGCTGAGAAGCGAATGCGTTTCAAGTCATTGACATTATTGAGGTAGTTGGCGATGCTCTGACCAACGAAGTCAGATGTCCCTGCCCCTGTCAAAATGACATGGACAAAATCATGTTTCTCCTTGATGTCAGCCACAAAGCGCTCTATGACTTCAAGCTTATCGAGATAGAGCTGGTAGGCCTCGCGCCAGAGTCCAGGCTGTTGGAAAATCTCACCCGCTGTAATATGGGCACCCAACTTTTCAAGTTCTTCTTTTGCTAAACGGAACATAGGTCCTCCTTGTTTTATCTGGTTATAACCAGTTTTTCTTTTATTATAAGCGATTTTTTCCACAAAGTCAACTTAAAGTAGGTTAATATTTTAATTTTCTCTAACTTTTTTCCTACTCAATTCGGCGCTTTTCATGCTATAATACTTTCAGAATACTTTTGGAGGAAATACACTATGATGAATATGCAACAAATGATGAAACAGGCCCAGAAATTGCAAAAGCAAATGGAGCAAAGCCAGGCTGAACTGGCTGCAACCCAGTTTACAGGCACTTCTGCACAAGACTTGGTCACCGCAACTTTGACAGGCGACAAGAAATTGGTTGCCATCGACTTCAAACCTGAAGTTGTTGACGCTGACGACATCGAAACCTTGCAGGATATGACCATTCAGGCGGTTAATGCAGCGCTGGAACAAATTGATGAGGCAACTAAGAAGAAACTCGGTGCCTTCGCAGGGAAATTGCCATTTTAGAAAGGAGCACTCCCGTGTCCAACCTAGAACTCCTCCCTCTTACAGAGCAAGCACTCCGAACTATTTGGAAAATAGGATTCTCTGACGAAAAACCCTACTGGAAAGAGTTCGCTGCACCCTATTTCGATGACTATCAGGCTTATAAAGACTTCACCAATTTCCAAGAATCACCGCGCTATCCTTGGTTCCAAACAGAAGAAGTTCGAGGCATCTTGGTAGATGGAGAGCCAATCGGAATGGTTAGTTATTATTGGGAAAATCAAGCCACACGCTGGCTAGAAGTTGGTATCGAAATCTATAATGAGAACCAATGGGGAAAAGGATTCGCAACCCTAGCCCTCCAGAAATGGATTCGTCAGATTTTCACAAGCATGCCAGAACTGGAACACATCGGACTGACCACCTGGTCTGGTAATCCTGGCATGATGCGGGTAGCTGAAAAGATTGGCATGCGAAAAGAAGGACAGATTCGCAAGGTTCGCTACTGGCAGGGTTACTACTATGACTCTGTCAAATACGGCATTCTCAGAGAAGAATGGCACAACTCCTAGGCTAGTATGAAGCTCTCAAAACTTACTTTCGATGGGAATTCCTTCCCATTTCACATTAAAAACGTGGGTTCCATCCGAACTCACGTTTTTTACAATCCATATAACAAAGACTCGACCTGCAAGAGGAACAAATCTGCATAGCGAGTGGTTGACCGCAGACTGTCTTCAACCCTCTGCAAGCTCTCAAGCTGGTCGGTGATAATCCCATCCACCTGAAGCATAGCCATTCGTGTCATTTCGTCCTCATCATTGGGCGTCCAGACATAGACCGACTTGCCGCGTAACCAAGACTTCATCATGAAATTTTGGTCCAGAGAAGTATATTCCATGGTGTAGCCATCCGCTACTGTCTGAGGATAGATACTGTTAAAGGGCAAAATCAGATAGGTTTTTAGCTGGGGCAGAACCTTCTCGATTTCTACAATGATTTGATAATCTAGCGAATGAAACTGATGCCCCTTGGCCAAGAGGCGTTTCCCATATTTTTTAACAAAATTCTTAGCTAAATCAGGACTATCTTGCTTGGTCTCCTTGATTTCGACCAGGAGTTTCTGACCCAATTGGTCTGCCTTATCCAGATAGGCATCGAAGGACGGAACTGGTGCAGACTGACCGTTTTCCGAGGCGGTCATGGAGGTCAACTCCTGCAAGCTATAATCGTGCGTACCTCCGGTATTTCCCGTCAAGGCCAACAAATTCGTATCATGCATGACGACAAACTGACCGTCCTTGGTCTCCTGAATGTCCATCTCCACAAAATCCGGCCTGAGTTGGGCAGTTAACTCCAGAGATTCAAGGGTATTTTGGACACCATTTTCATCATCCACACCTCGGTGAGAAATGGTCACTGGCATGCTTTCAAAGGGATAATAAAGGCTGAGAGCCCCGTCCAAACCAAAGAGTAAGGCAGAGCTTACCACAATCAGCAAACGGAGGCGGTGACGCAGGCGCTTTCGTCGGTAGCTTGGTAAATGCTGACCAGTCAAGAGAGTCACAAACTTGGTCATAAACATGGCAATAGCCCCATAGTAGGTCAGCCTGAAGAGGATGAAGCTCAGCAAGGCCAGGGGATAGGCCAGGGAAGGCAGAGTCTTGTCCACCAAAAGCTGGAACAGATAGAGGGTGAGCCCAACACCAAGTATAACCAGACCAGGCAAAGTCATTGTCCACAAGAGGCGGGCGTAGGCTGCCAACTGCTGCCACCCCCGGGTTTGATGCCAGGAATGAGCTACTGATTCCTTGACCCCACGGTGTTCAAAATAAATCTTAGGTATAGCATACATGAGCCTAGCAGATAACCAAGAAAAGACCAACAAACTTAGAGCAATCACTAAGGCTACAAGATTGTTCTTTTCAAGATAATCCAACACAAACTGAGGAATGACTAGCTTATTAAAATAATAAATATTCAAAATCCTACGCAAAAAGGGCAATAACACCGTTGCATAGCATAGGAGAAAGCTAATTTTAGGGAGACTGGTATGGCTGATAATCCCCACCATATCCCGTCCAACATCCTTAATATAATCTCTCAAATGCTTGACCCGATTGTCCAACAACTGCCTAACCCCAGTAAAGATGAGGGCAATTTCCAGATAGGCAACCAAGATATTTAGAATGATCAGCAGAGCAAAAAGAACAGTAACAAAAAGATTGCTAGATAGGACTTGGAGGACATTTGTTGGAGATAGGTAGGCATGGCCTGTCAGCGACAGAAGAAATTCTGCCAACCAGGAATTGAGCGGAATCCATACAAACTCCATAACAGTAAAGGAGACAAAAAACAAGAGCAGGATTTTATCCAGATTATAATAAACCTTTTGAAATTCACGACGTATTCTATCCATAGACCTAGTGTCCCATAATTCAAGGAATTTTTCAAGCCAAGTCAGGTGAGAAGGCGACAAGATAAAAAGCTGGATACAAAATCTTTTCGAATAAAAGTATAGAGATAAATAACTAGTTGGCGCTGTTCCTGAGATAAATAGATTTGCCTATTGCTAAACAACTGAAATATTTGATCCTTACTCTTTAATAACGAGTCTGGAACACTATAGTATTCCTCATTAAAATCTATAGAGTCTAATGACTGCTCTTTTAATAACTGATTGACAATTTCGATACTGGATTGAAGTGTGCCTTTGTCGATTCCCGTCTGAATACTTAATTCATATAGGTTCATTTGACTAGTAGCAAATAATTCCATGAGGATTGCAAGTGTACGATTATCAATCATAAGTTCCTCCTTAATAACATTGTAAACCCTTTCAAAAATAATTTCTACCCAATTTGAGCCCAATTTACTTCTCTTGAAATCAAATTCAGACTGGGCTCAAGAACGACTAGTAAACATAATGCCAGCTAAATTTGGCAGATAGTAAAGATTAAAAGAGTTTGGAAAACGCCAAACTCTTCTATAATACTAATTCTTATCATATTGATTGATACAGGTCATACGCCTATATCACCCAAACACCTTCTGCAAGACTTCGCCAATGGTGGTCACTCCGATAACGGTGATTTCCTTTGGTACCTTGATTCCTGTCAGGGAATTTTTAGGGGCATAGACCTTGGTAAAGCCCAATTTAGCGGCTTCGTTAATCCGTTGCTCAATCCGATTGACACGGCGGATTTCACCTGTCAGGCCAATTTCGCCTATAAAGCACTCTTGTGGGTTGGTTGGCTTGTCCTTGTAACTGGAGGCAAGGGCAACTGCGACCGCTAGGTCAATGGCTGGCTCATCCAGTTTGACACCGCCTGCTGACTTGAGGTAGGCATCTTGGTTTTGGAGGAGCAGGCCTGCCCGTTTTTCCAAAACTGCCATAATCAAGCTGGCACGGTTGAAATCCAGTCCTGTCGTGGTCCGCTTGGCATTGCCAAACATGGTCGGGGTCACCAGGGCCTGCACTTCAGCAAGGATTGGGCGGGTGCCCTCCATGGTCACGACAATAGCAGAGCCTGTCGCCCCGTCCAAACGCTCTTCCAGAAAGACCTCACTTGGATTGAGAACTTCGACCAAGCCCTGCGACTGCATTTCAAAAATGCCGATTTCGTTGGTAGAGCCAAAACGGTTTTTGACCGCCCGCAAGATACGAAAGGTGTGCTGCCGCTCGCCCTCAAAATAGAGAACAGTATCCACCATATGCTCCAAGGTCCGCGGTCCAGCTAGGGTTCCTTCCTTGGTCATGTGGCCGACGATAAAGGTTGCGATATTATTGGTCTTGGCAATCTGCATGAGCTCATTTGTCACTTCACGGACCTGACTGACAGAGCCTTGCACGCTGGAGATGTCAGGGCTCATAATGGTCTGGATAGAGTCGATAATCAGGAAATCTGGCTTAATTTTCTCAATCTCGGTCCGAATGCTCTGCATATTGGTCTCCGCATAGAGATAGAACTCGCTGTCAATGTCACCCAAACGCTCGGCACGAAGCTTAATTTGCTGGGCAGACTCCTCCCCCGACACGTAGAGAACGGTGCCGATGGTGGACAGCTGAGTAGATACTTGCAGGAGCAAGGTGGACTTCCCAATCCCCGGATCACCACCAATCAGGACCAGACTGCCCGGCACCACGCCACCACCAAGGACGCGGTTGAACTCTTCCATGTTGGTCTTAGTGCGAGCCACTTGAATGGACGACACTTCATTTAGCTTCATAGGGCGGGTTTTCTCACCTGTCAGGCTGACCCGCTCATTTTTGACTTCCGCAACTTCCACTTCCTCGACAAAGGAAGACCAGGAGCCACAGTTGGGGCAACGGCCCAAATACTTGGGCGAGTGATACTCGCAGGATTGACAGATAAAGGTTGTTTTTTTCTTAGCGATGGTGATTTCCTCCTATTTCCCCGTTGAGCCAAATCCACCCGTCCGAACGCCGTCGGCCTGGTCACCGTCAGCCAAGAGGAAGGGTGCAAAAACAGCCTGTACGATCCGCTCGCCGGCTTCCACCACGACAGTTTCCTCTGTGATGTTTCGCATCTGGGCAAAGATATGACCTTCATTGGCTGGATTGCCATAGTAATCGCCGTCGATAACCCCAACCGAGTTAATCAGGACCAAACCCTTCTTGCGAGGGTTGGACGAACGGTCGTAGAGATAGAGGACCTCATTGGCCTGCATATAGGCCTTGACACCTGTCGGCACCAGCTTAATCTCACCTGGCTCCAAGCTAACCGTCTCCGCAGCTTTCAGGTCGTAACCTGCTGCGTGGGCTGTCTCACGTTTTGGCAATAAATTTTCATCAGTAAACTGGCTGACCAGTTCGAATCCACGGATTTTCATAAAATCTCCTTATATCATTTTCTTCATTTTATTCATTGTATTCATTCGCATTTTTCGTCACAAATGCAAAAAGTGTTGATAAGGGGAAGGCATACTCGTCATCAAAGTGGGCTGCACGTAGCCACAAGTCTTGGTCAACCTTGCGAAGATAGACACTACGAGGGAAGGTGAATTCTTCTTCCAACTGAGGCGACAGCAGGCAAATGGCTCCGTCTGGTGATTTTCCTTGGGAGAGTACGGTATCCTGGCTGACTTCCTGTTCCAACAAGGCCAACCGAAGATAAACTCCCATATGAGCTGGTGGTAATTGATACCCCATCTCCACGGCTCTCTCCTCTATCTGAGGAGCAGTCGCTTCCCTATCAAATCCCATTTCGGCTACGCTGACAATCTCAACTAAACACTTCTGTTTCTCCACCACTTCTTGCATTTCTTGATAAGCGGGGTGAGCTAGATAGGTCTTGAAATAATCATTTATCAAAATCCCCTTGTCATCTAAGTAGACAAGGATTTCTTCTTTTTTTAGGGAAAACAGTTCAACTCGAACACTCTGTCTTTTCATAGGTCTATTATACAGGAAATACAGGGTAAAGCAAAACTCCAACCTAATGGCTGGAATCTTGATTTTATTCAAACACAAACTGGTTGTGGTAGAGTTCGGCATAGAAGCCATTGAGCTTGAGGAGCTGGCTATGGTTGCCTTGCTCAATCACTTTTCCATCTTTGAGGACGATGATTTCGTCCGCATTGAGAATGGTTTTGAGGCGGTGGGCAATGACGAAGCTGGTCCGTCCTGCGATAATGGCCTCCATGGCCTTTTGAATTTTGGCTTCTGTTACGGTGTCAACGTTTGACGTTGCTTCGTCCAAAATCAAGACTTGTGGATCTGTCAAAAGCGTACGGGCAATGGAAATCAACTGTTTCTGACCTGTTGAGAAGGCATTCTCATCATCGGTCACAAAGGTTTCATACCCCTCTGGCAAGCTCATGATGAAGTCGTGGATATGGGTAGCACGAGCTGCGGTTTCCACCATTTCCTGCGAAATGCTCTCATCACCGAAGCGGATATTGTCCGCAATAGTACCCGAGAATAGCACCGACTCCTGCAAAACGATACCGACCTTATCCCGCAAGCTGTCCAAGTCATATTCCCGAATATCGCGGCCGTCAAAGGCCACGCTACCACTATTGACATCATAGAAGCGGTTGATTAAGTTCATAATGGTTGTCTTACCAGACCCCGTCGGACCAACGACCGCCACCATTTTGCCCTTAGGAGCAGAGATAGACACCTTGTCCAAGACCTTCTGACCCGGCAGATAGCCAAAGTCGATGTCCTTGATTTCAACACCTTCTTTTAATTCGGTAAATAGCGGAGCGTTTTGAGGGCGAACTTCCTCAGGCTCATCAAACATTTCCTGAATACGATGAGCTCCTGTAAAAGCTAGCTGCAATTCTGCCCAGCTGGCAGCAACCTGCATGATTGGCTGGTAATACTGTTGCGAATACTGAACAAAGGTCACCACCAAACCAAGTGCGGCAGCTGTTTCCAGTGAGCTATCATTAAGGACAATGCTGGAGCCTGCAAAGATAACGACGGCCGTATTGACCAAGCTCATACCATTCATAAATGGGAAGAGGATCCCACCAAACAAGCGCCCCTTGAAGGTCGTACGACGGACTTCTTCATTGAGTTCCAAGAAACCATCAATCGTCTCTTCCTGCACACCCTGTACAATAATCGCTTTTTGTCCAGAAATTTTCTCGTCCATATAGGCATTGAGCTTAGATACCGCAGCCTGTTGCCTATCCGTATATTTCCGTGATAGGCGGATGATAAGGACCAAGGCAACCAAGGCAACTGGCGTAGAAGCAATGGTGACCCAGGCCAAGCGAGGATCCTGACGGAACATCATGATAACCATACCAACATAAAGGGCAATGTTGGTCACCACTTGGGTCAAGGACTGGTTAAAAGCGTTTTGGATATTGTCCAAATCACTGGTAAAACGAGAAAGAATATCCCCGTCCTTGTGGCTATCAAAGAAGGCAACTGTCAAGCGTTCCAGCTTGCCAAACAAGCCCTTACGCATACGGTTGGTCGAATGAGCCACGATACGCGTAAAGAGGAGGGTGTAAATCAAGGAAGCCACAACCGTCGCCGCATAGGCAAAGAAAAGATTGAGCATAACCCCGTTAAAATCAGCCATGTCTGGCTGAAAGTCAGCCTGACCAGCTTGATTGGCCATAAAGTAAGCCTGCCCAATTTTCCCCATCTCCGCAATGGCATTTCCAAGGAAAACAGGCGTCTTAACCTGCAAGTAGGTCGCTGTCACAATGGCTAGAAAAATCACAGCAAAGGACAGTTTATAGCGTTTGAAATAAAACCAGAAAAAACGTAACGTCTTCATCTATTCCTCCCTCCCTTTCTGTGTTTCGTAGATTTCACG
Source organism: Streptococcus sp. A34 (assembly GCF_043674115.1). NCBI lineage: Bacteria > Bacillati > Bacillota > Bacilli > Lactobacillales > Streptococcaceae > Streptococcus > Streptococcus sp. A34. Next base: position 20,858 of record NZ_JBIMJM010000027.1, read on the forward strand.
GTAGACATCATTCGTAGCTACCAACTCGGCGTGGGTACCTTGGCCGATCAGACGACCTTCGTCAAGAACCAAAATCTTATCAGCCTTGACAACAGAAGAAATCTTCTGGGCAACAATGACAGTGGTTGTCCCCTTCAAATCATGGTTGAGAGCCTCTTGGACTAGTTTCTCAGACTTGGCATCCAGGGCAGAAGTTGAGTCATCCAAGACCAAAACCTTAGGCTCGCCAATCACCCCACGAGCAATGGACATCCGCTGCTTCTGACCACCAGAGAAGTTATTTCCACGTTCTTCTACTTGGCTCTCATAGGTATCATCCAAGCGGTCGATAAATTCTTTGGCTTGGGCAATACCTGCGGCCCGCTCCAAGCGTTGCAAATCAGCACCAGGTGCCCCTTGACGCAGGTTGTCCGCAATGGTTCCCGAGAAGAGAATAGCCTTTTGCAAGACAATCGATACCGTATCACGCAGGGTGTTCTTGCTGACTTCTTTCAAGTCCCGACCACCGATGGATACCGTTCCTTCCTGTGGGTCAAACAAACGTGGGATTAGCTGAGCAAGTGTGGATTTACCCGCACCTGTTGCACCAACCACACCGACCATTTGCCCAGGCTCAATCTCAAATGAGATATTTTTCAAAGTCGGCTCTGTATCATGTGGATAGGTAAAGCTAACATTGTCAAAGACAATCTTACCAGTCAATTCTTCATCCGCCACATCCTTGAAGGTCATAGCAGGCTCTGTATCCAAGACCTCGCTGATCCGCTTAATAGAAATCGCCGCGCGAGATGCCTGCATCCCCATAAAGCTAGCCATGATAATAGCGAACATAATTTGCATGAGGTAACTCATAAAGGAAGTAAAGCCACCAACTGCTTCCATATTGGTTTCCAACATCCCAGACACCAAGTAGAGCGATGCAAAAATCGCCATATAGGCAATCAACATCATCAGAGGTTGCAAAATAGAAAAACCGTAGCCGATAAAAAGGTTGAGGTCCAAGAGTTCGTTGGATACCTCCTTGAATTTAGCGTATTGATTTTTCTCCTGAACAAAAGACTTGACCACACGGATTCCACGTAGGTTTTCTTTGGCAATGCTGTTCATCTTGTCCATTAGGGACTGGAATTTCCCAAAACGTGGTCCCATAACCCCCATGACCACAGCCATAATGACCATAATCAAGACCACCATGAGAATAATCATCCACCAAAGTTCTGGCATGGTCCGCACCGCCATGATGAAGGCCCCGACAAACAACATAGGAACCCGCATGAGGATGGTAAAGAGCATCATAACCAGGTTTTGAATCTGAGTGACATCATTGGTCATCCGAACGACCAAATTCCCCGCATTAAACTCTTCCACATTTGCATAAGAAAAACTTTGGATTTTTCTAAAAGTTTTTTCGCGGATATCCGCCGAAACCCCCTGGGAAATCTTCGCTGCCACGATAGTATTGGATAAACCAGCCAAAAGTCCAATCCCAGCAATAACCAGCAAGAGTTTACCGACTTCAACAATCTCTGTCTTGTCGTTGGTCAAGACAGCTGTCAAGACATCCTTCAAGTAGCTCGGCTGTAGCAGAGCAGTTGTCACGACCGTTGCCGTTAATAAAACCGAGGCCAAGGCATACCACTTATAACGCAGTATCGCTTCTTTAAACATTGTTCTTCTCCTTATATTCCTTAATATTATCAGATAATTGATGGGCCCACTGCTTCACCAATTGAAAATCTTCTTTTGTAATCTTATTAAACAATGATTGGTGCAGCTCCTGATGGAAGTCATCTAGGCGACTAACTTTTTCCTGCCCATTCGCCGTCAGGATAATCTGCTTGTAGCGCTTATCCTGCTTGGATGGAATGACTTGAATAAAATCATTTTTCTCCATTCGTTTGACCAGATTACTAGCAACTGACTTAGAAATTTTCATTTCTTTTTCAATGTCCTTAACAAAGACTTCCTTGTCAGAACACTTAGCTAGATAAAGCAAGGCCCATCCCTGAGGACCAGCGAGATGTTCTACACCATGTTCCTTGGCAATCTTGTCACCAATCTGTTCCACCTGATTGAGTAGGGAACGAAATTCTGCTAAAAAATCTCCCATCGAAACTCCTTTCATTGTTAATTAATGACGATGAGAACCATTATAGTTTTCTAGAGAACTATTGTCAAGCAAAATGAAATATTTTCTTTGTTTTCATAGATGTTTTCATTTTGTAAAGACCGACCTGTCCTTTTCCTGCAAGCCGACTTTTTCGCTCTGCTATTTTCAAAAAAATTTTATATATGATATAATGGTAAAAACATGAATTCAGAGGAAGCATTATGGAAAAGCAAACCATTGCTATCTTGGGACCTGGCTCATGGGGAACAGCCCTAGCTCAGGTGCTCAATGATAACGGGCATAGTGTCCGTATCTGGGGAAATATCCCGGAGCAGATTGATGAAATCAATGAAAAACATACTAACACGCGCTATTTCAAGGACATTGTTCTAGACGAGAAGATTGTTGCCTACAAGGATTTGGCTGAAACGCTAGATGGGGTCGACGCTGTGCTCTTTGTCGTACCGACCAAGGTAACCCGTCTGGTAGCCAAGCAGGTTGCCGAGACCCTCAAGCACAAGGTTGTGGTCATGCACGCATCTAAGGGCCTTGAGCCAGAAACTCATAAACGTTTGTCAGAAGTCTTGGAAGAAGAAATTCCTGCTGACTTGCGTTCAGAAGTCGTTGTTGTCTCCGGTCCTAGCCACGCTGAAGAAACCATCGTCCGCGACTTGACCTTGATTTCTGCCGCATCTAAAGATTTGGAAACTGCAACCTATGTCCAAAATCTCTTCAGCAATCGCTACTTCCGTCTCTATACTAACAACGACGTAATCGGTGTAGAAACAGCTGGCGCTCTTAAAAATATTATCGCAGTCGGAGCCGGGGCCTTGCATGGTCTGGGCTATGGTGACAATGCCAAGGCTGCTATCATCGCTCGTGGCTTGACAGAAATCACTCGCCTCGGTGTCGCCATGGGTGCCAATCCCTTGACATACAGTGGACTGTCTGGCGTCGGTGATTTGATTGTCACCGGTACATCAGTTCATTCCCGCAACTGGCGGGCTGGAGACCTGCTTGGTAAGGGCGAGAAACTGGAAGACATCGAAACCAATATGGGCATGGTCATCGAAGGAATTTCCACGACCAAGGCTGCCTACGAATTGGCCCAAGAACTCGGGGTCTACATGCCAATTACCCAAGCCATTTACAAGGTCATCTACCAGGGTGCCCAAATCAAAGATGCCATCCAAGAAATCATGTCCGGCGAATTCCGTCATGAAAATGAATGGCACTAATAAAATTGTTAATCATCAATAAATACAAAGGAAAAATGTATGAAAAAAGTTAGAAAAGCCGTCATCCCTGCTGCTGGTTTAGGAACACGTTTCTTGCCTGCAACAAAGGCTCTCGCTAAAGAAATGTTGCCAATCGTAGACAAGCCGACCATCCAATTTATCGTTGAAGAAGCCCTTGCATCTGGCATTGAAGACATTTTGGTGGTTACTGGTAAATCAAAACGTTCTATTGAGGACCACTTCGATTCAAACTTTGAATTGGAATACAACTTAAAAGAAAAAGGTAAGAATGAATTGCTCAAACTGGTCGATGAAACAACTGGTATCCGCCTGCATTTCATTCGTCAGAGTCATCCGCGTGGCTTGGGCGATGCGGTCTTGCAAGCCAAGGCCTTTGTCGGCAATGAGCCTTTCGTTGTCATGTTGGGTGACGACCTCATGGATATTACCAATAAAAAAGCTGTCCCATTGACCAAACAATTGATGAACGATTTTGAAAAAACACATGCTTCAACCATTGCTGTTATGCCGGTTCCCCACGAAGAGGTGTCAGCCTACGGTGTCATTGCACCTCATGGCGAAGGTGTCAATGGCCTTTACAGTGTCGATACATTTGTGGAAAAACCAAAACCTGAAGATGCTCCATCTGACTTGGCCATTATCGGTCGCTATCTTCTCACACCGGAAATTTTTGAAATTCTTGAAAATCAAAAACCAGGTTCCGGCAACGAAATCCAATTGACCGATGCCATTGATACCCTCAACAAAACCCAACGCGTGTTCGCTCGTGAATTCAAGGGCGCTCGTTATGATGTCGGTGATAAGTTTGGTTTCATGAAAACTTCCATTGACTACGCCCTACAACACCCACAGGTCAAAGACGATTTGAAACAATATTTGATTGACCTTGGTAAATCATTAGAGAAAACAAAGAAAAACTAGCAAATCGCTAGTTTTTTCTTATACCAGATAAAAGATGCCCAACATGAGGACAAATACGGCTAAATAACCGATAAAGCTGTAAAAGATTTGCTTACCAGAAAACAGATTTTTTTCCACAAGCGGTGGAAGAAAAATGACGACTAGGGCACCGCCGACCGCGCCACCGATATGACCCGCCATAGAGATCGAAGGTGTGAAGAGTCCAAGCACTAAGTTCATCCCCAAAAGCATCATGTAGCGTTGCCCAAGAACCTGTAAATAGCGACTGCGACTAAATTTTCTCAGGAGGGCCATAGCCGCAAAGAGGCCAAACAAGGAGGTCGACGCTCCCGCTCCGACCACTCCCGGAGTGAAAAAGAGAACAAAAAGATTGCCCATCATTCCCGACAGCATATAGAGCAAAAAGAAGCGGCGCGGACCAAACAGTCCTTCCAGCTGGTAACCCAGCCCAATCAAGGTGATACTGTTAAACAAAAAATGTTCCCAGCCGATATGAACAAAAATCGGCGAAATCAGGCGCCATAGCTGACTAGGATCCTGGCGTACCGCCTCTCCATACATACCGCCAAATTCAAAAATCGTATAGGCCGCAGTCGTCTGCCCAAAACGCAAGATTTGGATGAGCAAGAATACAGCCGTCGTCACAGCCAACAAGCCATTGGTCACAGGGTACCGTCTATCAAACATCTGTCTCAACAATCACTAACTCCTTTACTGCTTGGTCAAATATCTCCGGCTCAATAGCCAGTAGCTGAAAATCTGCCAAAGTCGACACCGTCTGCCCATGAAAATCAGCTAGGTAGCGATCATAAAATCCGCCACCATATCCAATCCGAAAACCGGCCTCATTCCAAGCCAAACCGGGCACATGAATCAAGTTAATCACAGACTTATCCACAGGTTGTGAATAAGTTCCCGGTTCCCAGACACCAAAAGCCGACTTGACCAAATCATTTGGATTATATTCTACAAAATCCATCCGCCCTTGTGAATAGGTCTTAGGGATGAAAATCTGCTTACCATCCGCCTGTGCCTGCTCAATCAGATAACGCGTATTCCACTCATGTGGCATGGAAAGATAGGTGGCAAGAGAGGTTGCAGACTTGTAAGCCTCTGTCTCTACCAACAAATCAGTCATGGTCTGACTGCTCTTCTCCCGCTGACTCGAGGACAAGAACTTCAATTGAGCCAACATTTCCTTACGAATGATTTTTTTATCCAAAGAATATTCTCCTTTTCAGAAAAAAGGCTGGAAAACCAACCTTAGTTCACTTTCATTTTCAAAAATCCACTCAACTTATCCACAGCCAAGGGAAGAGCAGCCTCATTGGGATTGAGACGGGAATTGTGGAGGGGATAAGGCGTCTCCACTCCTAACCAGAACATGACCCCCGGTACCTTGTTGAGCAGATAACCAAAGTCCTCACCCGTCATGGCAGGTGGGCAGTCAATCATCTCAACTCCCTCCACACCATTAAAGTAAGTCATGAATTCATCTGCTAGTTTCGGATTGTTTTCCACAGGCAGATAGCCGCTTGGGTTGAGCACGATGTCTAGCTCTACACCAAAAGATTTGGCAATGCCTTCAGCCACCTCACGGACACGTTTTTGCACTAAAAGGCTCATGTCTTGCGTTAAGGCCCGAATGGTGCCGTGCAAAAAGGCCGTTTCGGCGATGACGTTATTGGTCGTGCCCGCCTGCATGTGCCCAAAGGTTACCACTGCCCCCTCTATCGGGTCCACATTGCGACTAACCACCGACTGGACTTGGGTCACAAAGTAGCTGGCCGCCACAAGGGCGTCATTTGCGGTATGGGGAAATGCTGCGTGGCCACCTTTTCCAGTAAACCGTATCTTGACTTCACAAGTGCCTGCGAAAAGGGTCGCACGGTTGGTGGCCATTTGACCAACTTTGAGGTCTGGTCGGACATGGAGTCCATAAAATTCATCTGGCAACCACTCACCAAAGGCACCTGCCTCATACATGAGCATGCCGCCAGCCAGATTTTCCTCTGCAGGCTGAAAGAGGAAGAGCAGATTATGCTTGGGTTGCTGCTCTGCCATTTTCTCCAAAAGCCCCAAGGCAATGGTCATGTGAAAATCATGTCCACAGGCATGCATACGGTCAGGATGGAGAGATTTGAAATCCAGCCCCGTTTCCTCAACGATAGGCAAGCCGTCTATATCCGTCCGCCAACCGATGTTTTTTTCCGGCGCAGAACCTGTCAGATGGACCAAAATACCCGTTTTCCAGGTCCGAACTTGAGCAAAATCACAATTTTCCAGTAGCTGACCAATGACGTCCATCAAATAGGCATGGGTCTTGAACTCTTCCATCCCAATTTCAGGAATTTGGTGGAGGGCACGCCTAGTCGCAATTAAATCGAGCATGAACTACCTCTTAGAGTGTACGGAGAGCCTCTTCCAAGGCTGTTTTTTGGTGGGTTTGAGCGTCAATTTCTTTGATAATGCGGGCAGGAACACCTGCTACTACCACATTTTCAGGCACATCTTGAGTCACGATGGCACCTGCCGCAACGACAGAACCGCTACCAATTTGCACGCCTTCGATGACAACGGCATTAGCACCGACCAAGACATTATCGCCGACGCGAACTGGGTCTGCTGACGCTGGCTCAATCACGCCTGCAAGCACTGCACCTGCACCGATATGGCTATTTTTACCGACCGTCGCACGACCACCAAGAACGGCACCCATGTCAATCATAGTCCCTGCACCGATTTCCGCACCGATGTTGATAACGGCACCCATCATGATGACCGCATTATCACCGATAGCAACTTGGTCCCGGATAATAGCCCCCGGCTCGATACGAGCGTTGATAGCGCGCTTGTCAAGCAATGGCACAGCTGAGTTGCGAGCGTCATTTTCCACCACATAATCCACATTTTCCGTCAAGCCAGCCAAAAGTGGCTCCACATCCTTCCAGTCACCGAAGAGGACATTGCCCAGCTTGATGACAGTTGCCGGAACTTCTGCCACCAACTGACCTTCAAAGGTCACTTTCACAGCCGTTTTCTTCTCAGCATTGGCGATAAATTGGATGATCTCTTGAGCGTTCATTTTTGTTGCCGTCATAGTATTTCCTATCTAAAGATTATTTTTTACTATTATACCAAAAATTTTCAGAAAATTCGGGGAATATGGATTGTAAATAGAACAAAACTTTGTAAAAGAAATTTCAACAGCGGCAAACATTAAAAACGAGACGATTAAGCTGGTCCTCTCAAGAATATAGCTTTTCGAGCTCTATAAGACTGTAGTTGGTAAATCCCCTGTGGAGATTATGGAGCCTTTTTGAGTGTAGAAAAAAGTCCCATATGACCTATAATAAAAAGAGACTAAACCATCATTAGAAAGGAATCATATGGAATAGATATATAGTCAGGGAAGTGACTGTTTGTCACCGAGCCAAGAAATAATAAAGCGAGGATAGTATCACAAATTTTCTCGGAATAAAAGACTAAAATATTATTATCACTACCTTATTATTGGGCGGTTGCCTTATATTATACTCCTAA
>NZ_JBIMJM010000028.1:0-28046 GCF_043674115.1 Streptococcus sp. A34
AGAACAGACAGCTGAACCAGTTGAAACAGCTGTTTTTTGGCTAGGTTGGGGTGGCTAACTTCATTATAGAACTTTCGGTCCCAAAACCGAGCCCATCCTTCTTTCACTTTTTTCTAAAATCCAGCATATTTACTTTACAAATCTATCAAAATAAGGTAAAATATTCTTTGTGTGTAATGGACGCACAAAAATACAGTTTATCCGCTGGGTTTAAAAGCACCTATGATTGACAAAGATAGGAGAAAAAAATGAATCCATTGATCCAAAGTTTGACAGAAGGTCAACTTCGTACTGATATCCCTTCTTTCCGTCCTGGTGACACTGTGCGTGTTCACGCGAAGGTTGTCGAAGGTAACCGCGAACGTATCCAGATCTTCGAGGGTGTTGTAATCGCTCGTAAAGGTCAAGGCATCTCAGAAATGTACACTGTACGTAAAATCTCTGGTGGTGTAGGTGTTGAACGTACATTCCCAATCCACACTCCACGTGTTGACAAGATTGAAGTTGTTCGTTACGGTAAAGTACGTCGTGCTAAATTGTACTACTTGCGTGCTCTTCAAGGTAAAGCAGCTCGTATCAAAGAAATCCGTCGTTAAGATAGTCCCAGAGGCTAGCTTAATCGGCAGAAAAAGGCATTCCAATCGGGATGCCTCTTCTTTTTACCAAATATTATTTAAAATCCTATATCCAGGATTTTTATTTTATCTCATAAGTTACAGCCAGCACCCCAGACTTCAGAACCTGGCTCTCTTGAAGCTGAAATTCTGCTGCAATTCGCTCCAAGAGACGGAATCCCCACCGACAGATACAGGAGAAATGCTTAATTTCAATACACCTACTAGGCCTTCTTCCATGAGAAATTTAGCCAGGCGTGAGCTATCCAAGACCAGAATATCTCCACCTTCTTGCATTTTTAGCTGCTTCAACTGTCCAACAATATCACCTTTAAGCAAGGTCGTATTGTTCCAACCCACTTTCTCTAGGCTGGTCCAGCAGACCAACTTTTCAACCTTCTCAATCCAGGCACCATGGTTTCTCTCATGGTCACTAGCATCAGGATTGTCCAGCATAGTCGGCCAGTAGCCATACATGATCTCATAGGTCTTGCGTCCCTACAGGATTGTATCGACAGTAGATAGGACCCGATTGGCTATCGCCTCCAATTCTTCATTGTAAGTTACAAAGCCAATATCCATGGCACCATTTGGTCCCTCAGCCATGCCGTCTACTGATGAATGCAAAAATACAACCAAATTTCTCACAACACTTCTCCACTTTTCTTAATAAGCTATTAGTCTAGCCTATCTCCGATATAAATGCAAAAAAAGAAGGACTAGTTTCCTAATCCTTCTCGTTTGAATCTTCTTCAATCGGTATGATAAGAATCTTCAGCTTGGTCACACGACCATTTTTCACCTTATCATTGCTGAGAACCAGGTGGTGGCCCTTGCTGTCCACCTCAAAGGAAACTTTTTCCTCCTGGCTTGGAATGGTACCCACACCTGTCAGATAATAGCCGGCAATGGTATCCACATCATCGCTCTCCAACTCCATATCAAAATGTTCATTGAAGTCGTTGAGGGTCATATTCCCCTGAACGATAAAGGTATTGTCTGCAATTTCACGGACAAAGACTTCTGTCTTATCGGTCTCATCATCGATTTCACCGACAATTTCTTCCAGAAGGTCTTCCAAGGTAGCAAGACCAGCAACGCCACCGTATTCGTCCAGCAAAATAGCCATTTGGTTTTGGGTATTGCGAAGGGCCTTGAGCAAATCATCCACAAAAATTGTCTCCGGTACGAAGAGAGGTTCTTGCATGATGCGGCGAATCTTGAGATTATCAAAGCCGTTGGTAAAGCCTTCCGCCAAGATTTTCTTTGTATGAATCAGGCCAATCACATTGTCCTTATCGCCTTCGTAGACTGGGATACGAGAAAAGTTTTGCTTGAGAATTTCAGCCATAATGGCGTCAATTTCATCATCAATATCCACCATGAAAGCATCGGTACGAGGAACCATAACCTCACGGGCCATGAGCTCGTCCAGATTGAAAATCCCCTGCAGCATCTCGATTTCTTCCGCATCCAAGGTCTGCTCGCTCTTAGTCAAGATGTACTCAATCTCGTCACGGGTCATCTGGTCATCCGCATCATCAAAATTCATAGGCGTGATACGACTAATCAGGTTGGTCGCAGCTGAAAGCAGCCAGACAAAGGGGCTGACAATCTTGCCAAGAAAAATAATGACAGGAGCCGTTACAACTGCTAGATTTTCCTTCATATTCATGGCAATCCGCTTGGGATAAAGCTCACCAAGGACAATGGAAATAAAGGTCAAAAGTGCCAGAGCCAACCAATAGCCAGCTGTCTGAGCTGTAGCCGAATCGCCCAGCCACTGGGCCAAAATCGCACCTAAATCACTAGCCAAACTTGCACCCGAAAGAATGGAGATAAAGGTGATACCGACTTGTATGGTCGATAAGAAGTTATTTGGATTTTCCAAGACGGAAACCAGGCGAATGTACTTCTTCTCTCCCTCGGCTGCCTTCTGCTCCACACGAGAGCGGTTGAGCGACACCAAGGCCATCTCTGAAGCCGAGAAAAAGGCGTTGAGCAGGGTCAACAAGAGCAAAACAAGTAATTGAATGTAAATGGTCTGACTACCGGGGTCTTCCATGATATGAATGTCTCCTAAAATAAAAGTTATAGCATTCCTATTATACCACAATTTCTAAAATTTGCTAGAAATGTGCTGAACCTTTCATTCTGTGGTAAAATAGTCAAAAAGATGAGGAGAAGGGTTATGATTATTTCAATGAAAAATGTCAGCTACCGCAGACAGGGTAAAAACTTACTAGAGGACATCAACTGGGAATTCAAGGAAGGCGAGCGCTGGGCCATCCTGGGTCTCAACGGGGCTGGAAAATCTACACTGCTACGCATTCTCATGGCAGAATTTTGGAAATCGTCTGGGGACCTGACTGTTCTCGGAGTTGAATTTGGTAGAGGAGACATCCCCAGCCTCCGTACAAAAATCGGTGTGGTTGGCTCCTTTCTAGCCGAACGTTTTCCTATCGACCTGACGGCAGAGCAGATTGTCCTGACAGGAAAGTATAAGTCCTCCATTCTTTACAAGGAATACGGTCAGGCAGAAATCGATGAGGCCACAGCCATGTTGCGGGAAATTCGTGCGGGGCATTTGATTGGGCGGACCTATGCTAGTCTGTCGCAGGGGGAGCGTCAGCTGCTGCTGATTGCCCGCAGTCTTATGGAAAATCCAGCAATTTTGATTTTGGACGAGGCAACGGTTGGTCTGGACCTCTTGGCTCGTGAGCGCCTACTCCAGCATATCGACCATATCTGTCAGCTACCGACGGCGCCTGCTATCATCTTTGTGACCCACCATGCGGAGGAAATCACCAGCAACTTCAGCCATGTCCTCCTGCTCAAGGAAGGCAAGGTTTTGACCCAAGGACCAAAGGAGAAAATCCTGACGCCTGAACTTTTGGGTGACTTCTATGGCAATCAGGTCGAACTGATTGAACTCGGGGAGGAACGGATTTTTATCAAGCCAATATTAGACTAAAAAACCAGGAAAACCTGGTTTTTTGCTGTTTATTTGAATTAGCTTACGAGCCCACTATTAAAACGAATCAAATTCCCGTAAACTGTAGCTTTCCAGCTGGTTGATATTGCGGCGAAGGTCCTTGGCAACCTGATTGGAAATGAGCTGGTCTGCCTCGTATTCGGCCACAATCTTCCTTTCCAGGTAAAATCCTCGCAGCAAATCCTCCAAATTATCCGGCTTGAGACGACCAATCAGGTCTTCTACTCGAACCCCAGCCAAGACAAGCTGGGACTGGTAGACCCGGTAGCGCTTGAGAATAGTCAGATAGTCCTTGGGATAGTTTGACTGGCAACTATTGAGGAAGGCAATGATATCAACCGTATTTGCAATAAACAAATCTGACAGGTCTGGATGACCATGTTGATTGTCAGCTTTCATCCGTCGTCCCTTGTTTTTCACCAATTCCACCCATTCATGGTACCACTTGGCCAGGACCCGGCGACCAATCATAAATAGATAGGTCCAGGTAGCTACCAAGTCTCGGTTGATGTCCTGCTCCATTTCGCTGAGATAGGATTGGTAAATCCGGTAGGAAGACATATCCAACAGGCCCTCTTCAAACCGTTTTTCAAGACCAGCTCGTTCAATTTCTAGGATTTTCAAGCGTAATTTGGCAACTTCACGTCGTCGCTCCACAGGAATGAGCTGGCGTTGCAGATTTTCCATCCGCTTATAGTATTGACCGATAACTGCATAGATAGTACTAGGATTGTTGGCATGCTCCACATCCATTTCCAAGAGATCAATCACTTCCTTCAAAATCGCCAAGCGTGCGGGACCTTCTGGGATGGTCGCCTCTGTTCGAGGTTCTGCTAAAAGGGGCAGGACAAGGAGACCGGTCAGGAAACTAAAGAGGGTAACCATGCCGACCGTAAAGAGGATGAGACTGTAGGTTGTCTGATCTACTTCTGGCAGCAGGAGAATGGTTGCTATGGAAACCGAGCCCTTCATTCCAGAAAAGGTCAAGATAAGCAGGTTCTTTAGTTGGTAATCGCCAGATTTCTTGACTAATTTCAACAGGAAAATACCCACAAAGCGAACCAGAAAGAGACTGGCAGTCAAGACCAAGACCGTCGTCATCAGCCAAGCATTACTGATGAAGGGATTCTTCAAGGCCGGCTGGACAATCCGGGTAAATTCATAACCAAAAACGATAAAGACAAAGCCATTGAGAATAAAGCTCAGAGTCTCCCAGATAATAAACGTCACTCGGTTGACACGCGCATCAAAGAGGGACATTTTCTTCAATTGCTTGGACTGGAAAAGACCAGCAATCACGACGGCGATAATGCCTGACCCGCCTAGATAACTAGCTACTAGATAGGCCAAGAGAGGCAAGGAAATTTCCAGCAAGAGGACCCCAGCAACATCAGCCGCATCTAATTTTTCCAGAATAGAAACGGCCGCTCGGTGCAAGAATACAAAGAGTAAGCCAACAAGGGCACCAGCAAGCAAAACCCAGACCAATTGCCCACTGACCTGCAGGAGGGAAAAGGTCCCGGTCGTCAAGGCCAGGATGGCAAATTGGAAGGCAACCAGGCCACTCGCGTCGTTGAGCAAGCCTTCCAGGGTCAGGATTTCTTCTAACTTCCTAGGAAACTTAAAGCGTTTGGACAAGGCCAGAAAGGCCACAGCATCCGTCGGAGCTAAGGCAGCTCCCAGGGCAAAGCTAAGTGGCAGGGGAATTTCCACTGGGAGAAGATAACCTGCCAAGCCACCAATAGCCAGAGTGGTCAAAAAGACCAGAGGAAAAATCAAGTAAGCAATAGTGGACTTATGCCTCTTCAAACTCTCAATATCAGTCTCCTGTCCCTCACGGAAGTTGAGGGGAGCAATGACCAGGGCCAGGAAAAGCCCGGCGTCAATCCCCACAGTCTCGTCACCAAACAAGGCACCGACCAGGACCCCTAAGAGCAGCTGGACAAAGGGCAGGGGCAGTTTTGGATTGAGCCTATAAAGGGTATTGGACACAATCAATAGAATCAATAAGAGTATCAAGATAAATGTATGACTGATAAAATCACCTCCGCTTTCTCAGTAGGATAGCACTAAACTACTTCATCCGTTCTACCATGACCAAAAATGGCGGTGTATTGACCTGATTGAGGGGCTGGTAGAGCATGGCTGTAAAGACAGTCTGGTCCAATCCTTTCACAAAGTCCAGCACAGCATCCTTTTCTCTACTTCCACCCTCATGACCATAGTAAATCATGATGGCCAGACGGCCACCTACCACCAGGCGGTCCAGGACTTTTTGAATGGCCTCCAAGGTCGTATCAGGTAGGGTGATGACCGATTTATCCGCTGACGGTAAATAGCCTAGATTAAAAATGGCTGCCTTACACTCATCTACATACTGGTCCAGGTTTTCATGGCCAGTCAAGACCAATTGGGCGTTGGTCAAGCCAGCTTTTTCTAGCTTCTCAGCCGTTGCGCTCAGGGCTTGCTCCTGTATATCAAAAGCCACTACCTTGCCTGCTCGCTGGGCCAAAAATAGGGTGTCATGGCCATTTCCCATAGTCGCATCGACCGCTAGGTCCTGGTCTGTCAAAATCTCATCTAAAAAGGCATGAGCCATGTGTAAAGGTCTAAGCATTTTCACTCCTTAAGCTAATAATCTTACATAATATTCGGTCAAGGTGGCTTCGTCCACCTTTTTGCGTTGCTGCAACCACCAGCTGACCGTCTCCACAAAAGTGGTCACAACAAAATGTACCAGCAAATCCTCTGGAAGATTCCCCTTGCCCTGCATGTAGTCTTCAACCACTTTTGGAAAAATGTCGTGTTTCAGCTCCGCTTCCAGTTCTCTTAGAAAATAGGCATTGCGGGACAATAAAAGGCTGGCAACTCGGTCTTGATTGGTTCGAAAGTGTTTGAAAATATGAGCCAACAAAGTCTCCACATCCGCATCTTCACGACCTGTAAATAAGTGGTGAAAGAGGTCATGACAAAGTTCTTCCAAAAGAGCCTCTTTACTGGCATAGTGGGCATAGAAAGTGGAACGCCCCACATCTGCCAGGTCAATAACATCCTGCACGCGCATGTCATCATAACCTTTATCATTTAATAAGGTCAAAAAAGCCTGAAAAATAGCTCTTTTTGTTTTTGCAATTCGTCTATCCATTTTTCGTACATTTCAAACAATTTGTTCAGAAAAAGACAAACCGTTTCTCTTGTTTCTAGTTTTTCGGCTCATTACAGTACATAATAAACCTATAAACAGTATAACACAGAAAGGGAATCTCATGTCATCTTCTAAAAATACATTTATCGCTTTTCTCCTCAATCTCAGCTTTTCTATCATCGAGTTTATCTTTGGCTGGCTCTTTGGTTCCAGCGCCATCTTAGCAGATGCTGTTCATGATTTGGGTGACGCCCTCGCCATCGGAAGCTCTGCCATCATGCAAACCTATGCCAATAAACCTGCTGACAAGTTCTATCCTTTTGGCTACAAGAGATGGAATATTTTGGCTGCTCTCTTGACTTCCAGCATTCTGATTATCGGCTCCAGCTTGATCCTTGTAGAAAACATTCCCAATCTTTTCCATCCCCAGCCTGTCAATCAGGATGGGATGCTGATACTTGGGATTATCGCTGTCATCATCAATTTCTTTGCTTCTCGTATTGTAAAAAATGGCCATAGCCATAATGAATCCATTCTCAGCTTACACTTTTTAGAGGATATATTGGGATGGCTGGCGGTCATCCTTGTTTCCATCATTCTTCAATTCACTGATTGGTACTTTCTAGACCCATTACTCTCACTCGGTATTGCTATCTTCATCCTCTCCAAAGCCCTGCCAAAAGCTTGGAACAATGTTAAGATTTTACTTGAAACCAGTCCGCAAGGAGTAAATCTTGAAGAAGTTAAAGGAGTCCTCCTGGCTCTTGAAAATGTTCACGAAATCACTCAGCTAAATGTCTGGACCATGGATGGATATGACCATTGTGCGACTGTGACGGTCAAACTGACAAATCCTGCTGTAGCAGACAAGACCAAAGCAAAAATACGGAATTCTCTCCATTCCTTTGGCATTATCCAGAGTACCATCGAAATTTTGTAAAAAAATTTTAAAAAATATCTCATTTTCCTCTCCCATTTGCGAACTAATAGGTATGAAAGCAATTATCTTATTTTTCCTTGGAGCCTCTATCGGTTCCTTCCTCGGTCTGGTCATCGACCGGTTTCCCGAGCAATCTATCGTTGCACCTGCCAGCCACTGCAATGCCTGCAAGCGTAGGCTCAAGGCCTGGGATTTGATTCCCATTGTTTCCCAAGTCCTGACCAAATCCAAATGCCGCTACTGCAGAGCCAAAATCCCTTATTGGTATCTGGGACTGGAAGTCTTGTCTGGTCTCTTGGTCCTGCTCTGCCATTTTCAAGTCCTTTCCCTTATGGAAATGGTGCTGGTCCTTGGCGGCCTGGTCTTGACTATTTATGACATCAAACACCAGGAATATCCCTTCATGGTCTGGTTGGTCTTTACCCTTGTAGCCCTAATCTTATCTCAACTCAATTGGCTCTTCTGTGGCTTTTTGGTCCTAGCCTTTGTGACAGAAAAAATGTCCAAGTCTATCGGCTCAGGCGACTTCCTCTATCTAGCCAGCCTATCCCTGCTTTTTGGCTTTACCGAAATTCTCTGGATTGTCCAAATCAGCTCCCTCCTGGGTCTGGCTATCTTCTACATCTTTAAATCTCGGTCCCTGCCCTATGTCCCCTTCCTCTTTTTGGCCAGTATTTTGGTGACTATTGTTCTTTAAATCGGGTTTTCCCGATTTTTTTGTTATAATGATATTATTGTTAGCAAAGGAGAATACCATGACTCTATATACAGACGACAGCCTGACCATGCACACCGACCTCTATCAAATCAATATGATGCAGGTCTACTTCAAGCAAAACATTCACAATAAAAGGGCGGTTTTTGAAGTGTATTTCCGTAAGCAACCCTTTGAAAATGGCTACGCAGTCTTTGCAGGGCTAGAGCGGGTTGTCCACTATCTTAACAACCTGACCTTTAGCCAGACAGATATTGACTACTTGACCGAATTGGGCTATCCAGAGGATTTTCTGGATTATTTAGCCAATTTAGAGATGAAGTTGAGCCTTCGTTCAGCCAAGGAAGGGGATTTGGTATACGCCAATGAACCGATTATGCAGGTTGAGGGACCGCTGGCTCAGTGCCAATTGGTTGAAACGGCTATTTTGAATATCGTCAACTACCAGACCTTGATTGCGACCAAGGCCCGTCGCATTAAAGCCGTTATCGAGGACGAACCCTTGATGGAATTTGGGACACGCCGGGCCCAAGAAATGGATGCAGCCATCTGGGGAACACGCGCAGCCTTTATCGGTGGTGCTTCAGCCACTTCCAACGTCCGAGCCGGCAAAATATTTGGCATTCCTGTAGCTGGTACCCATGCTCATGCCTTGGTTCAAACCTATGGCGACGATTATCAAGCCTTCAAGGCCTATGCAGAGACTCATAAGGACTGCGTTTTCTTGGTCGATACCTACGATACCCTCCGTATTGGTGTGCCAGCCGCTATCCGTGTCGCCAAGGAAATGGGCGACAAAATCAATTTCAAAGGTGTTCGTATTGACTCTGGTGACATGGCCTACATTTCTAAAAAAGTCCGTCAACAGCTGGACGACGCTGGTTTTACTGAAGCCAAGATTTACGCTTCTAACGACTTGGATGAAAATACCATCCTCAACCTCAAGATGCAGAAGGCTAAAATTGATGTCTGGGGTGTCGGAACAAAATTGATTACAGCCTACGACCAACCAGCTCTCGGTGCTGTCTACAAGATTGTTTCCATCGAAGAGGAAAATGGAGTCATGCGTGACACAATCAAACTATCGTCCAACGCAGAAAAAGTATCTACCCCGGGTAAAAAACAGGTTTGGCGCATTACTTCTAAGGAAAAAGGCAAGTCCGAAGGCGATTATATTACTTTTGCCGACACAGATGTGACCAAGATGGACAGCATCTACATGTTCCACCCGACCTACACCTATATCAAAAAGACGATTGAGAATTTTGAGGCTCGTCCGCTCTTGGTTCCTATTTTTGAAGAAGGAAAGCAGGTCTATGAATTACCGAGTTTGGCGGATATTCAATCCTATGCCAACCAAGAAATTGACCAACTCTGGGACGAATACAAGCGCGTACTCAATCCACAGCTCTACCCTGTTGACCTTGCCCAAGATGTCTGGGATAACAAGATGGACCTCATCCACCGCATTCGCAAGCAAAGTCAAGCAAAATCTATCTAAGAGAGGCTCCTATGACCTTACAAAAAACGATTATCCAACAGCTGGGCGTCAAGCCCAAAATTGATCCACAAGAAGAAATTCGCACATCTATCCAATTTCTCAAGGATTACCTGAAAAAAAATCCCTTTCTAAAAACCTATGTTCTGGGCATTTCTGGCGGTCAAGATTCCACCCTTGCTGGTCGTCTGGCCCAATTAACCATGGAAGAAATGCGGGCTGAGACAGGAGATGAGGACTACCAATTCATTGCGATTCGTCTGCCTTACGGCGTTCAGGCTGATGAATCCGACGCCCAAGCCGCTCTTGCTTTCATTCAGCCAGATGTCAGCCTGACCATCAATATCAAGGATGCGACAGATGCTATGGCGGAGGCCGTCAAAGCGACCGGCCTGCCAATGTCTGATTTTAACAAGGGAAATGCCAAGGCCCGCATGCGGATGATTGCCCAATACGCTGTCGCTGGCGAACGCAAGGGTGCCGTTATCGGAACCGACCATGCCGCAGAAAATATTACAGGCTTTTTCACCAAGCATGGCGATGGCGGTGCAGACATTCTCCCACTCTTCCGCCTCAACAAGCGTCAAGGCAAGCAGCTCTTGGCTGCTCTCGGTTCGGACCGCAAGCTCTATGATAAAATTCCTACGGCTGATTTGGAGGAAAACAAGCCTGGTCTGGCAGATGAAGTAGCCCTCGGCGTGACCTATGATCAGATTGATGATTATCTAGAGGGAAAAACCATCGACGCCCAGGCCCAAGAAATCATCGAAGGCTGGTGGAAAAAAACAGAACACAAACGCCACCTACCGATTACGGTATTTGACGATTTTTGGAAATAAATCACTTGAAACACAGAAAAAAACCTCACTGTAACAGCTAAACAGTGAGGTTTTTCTATGAAACAAGACGAATAAACATGCACGAATATTCAAGGAATCCCATCATTATTTCATCCACTAACCAAATCCCGTAAGTCATTTGATTAATTATACATATTTTACAAGATTATATGAAAGCAGTCAATGGTTTTTGCGGAATTTTCTGAAAAATCCGAATAATCATTCATTTTATTTCTTCTGCTTATAGATACGGTACCAGAACCGATAGAACAGGTAAGCCAACACCCCACCCAGCGTATTGGTCCAGAGGTCATCAATTTCAAAGACACGGCCGGCATCAATCAGAAGATCCAACAAAAGTTGGGTGCACTCAATGAAGAAGCTGATACAAAAACTATAGAGGGCAGCTGCTCGAAGGCTCCGCCATTTTTCAAAAAGAAAAACAAGAGCCAAAACGAGAGGAAAGAGCAGGAAAATATTGGTGGCATTTTGCAGGAAAATCCAGCCCAAATCCGCCAGACTGTCGACCTTGTCACCGTTGACGATGCTGTTAAAGGGAACCGGCAGAAAGTATAGGCGCCCGACCTGGATGATGCCCGGAGTGGAAAAATCCTTGTACTGGGGATACCAGGACTGCGGGAGGAAACACATGAAAACAATAGCCAGAGCATAGGCTCCAGCTAAGATTTTGTATATCTTTCTTCCAAGACCAGTCAAATTGCCGTCACTGAGGAATAATCTTCTCATGCCTGAATACCTGCCTTGGCCTTGGCTGCAGCGATGCGGGCACGCGCCTTTTCACGGTCTTTCTTGAGCGTATTGGAACGCAGCTGACCGCAAGCGGCATCAATATCCGTACCATGCTCTTGACGAACGACACAATTGACCCCATTTTTCTTAAGCAGATCAAAGAAGACAAGGGTCCGCTCACGGGTCGACCGGCTGTACTGGTCATGCTCAGATACCGGATTGTAAGGAATCAGGTTGATATAGGACAATTTGCGGATATTCTTGGTCAAGTCTGCCAATTCCTGAGCCTGTTCCAAACTGTCATTCACTTCATTGAGCATGATGTACTCGAAGGTCACGCGACGATTGGTCGTTTGGATATAATCCTCAATCGCCTCAAACAAAACCTCAATAGGGTACTTACGGTTGATGCGCATGATGCTGGAACGTAGGTCATTATTTGGCGCGTGAAGGGACACGGCCAGATTGACCTGAACGCCTTCGCGGGCAAAATCCTTGATTTTTGGTGCCAAGCCAGACGTCGACACAGTAATGTGACGGGCACCGATAGCCAGCCCCTTGTCATCATTGACAACCCGCAAGAAGGTCATGACGTTATCGTAATTATCCAGCGGTTCACCAATCCCCATGACAACGATGTGGCTGACACGTTCACTCTGTCCACGTTCGTCCAAATATTTCTGCACCAGCATGATTTGAGCCACAATTTCACCACTGGTCAAGTCCCGTTGCTTGGGTATGAGACCAGAGGCACAGAAGGTACATCCGATATTACAGCCGACCTGGGTCGTCACACAGACAGACAAACCGTAGTGCTGACGCATGAGCACCGTCTCAATCAGCATGCCGTCTGGCAACTCGAACAGGTATTTAATCGTACCGTCTTTTGACTCCTGCACAATCCGCTGTTTCAAAGGATTGACAACAAAGTTCTCCTCCAGTTTTTCAATCAAAGATTTGGGCAAATTGGTCATCTCTTCAAAGGACTGGACCCGCGAACGGTAGAGCCACTCCCAAATCTGAGTTGCGCGGAATTTCTTCTCGCCATTTTCTAAAATCCAGTCCACCAAATTGGCCTGGCTAAATGAATAAATTGATGGTTTCATGTTTCTCCCTACTTCTGACGAATGACAAAACTACGCTTGGTCTCTTTGGCATCCGATGCTTGTCTACGCTCCTGCTTGGGCGCCTGCTTGCCAGCTTTCTTATCATGGTGGACCGTAAAATGCCGAGACTGGTCAGCCACCTTATCCTGGCGTGCCCCCTTCTTGCGGTCATTCCTGTTGGACTTGGCACGATTGTCCCGCCCCTTCTTCTCCGGTTGAGCCTTTTGCTGTTCCTTATGGGAAATAGGCTCCGTCCGCTGCTGGTTGCGATTGCGGTTACGAGACCGGCTCCGCTTACGACGTGGTCTGTCCTCCACCTCTTCAGGCAGCTCCTGTGGATTTGGATTTTCCAAGACAAAATAAGCACAACCAAAATTACAAAACTCGGTCAGATAGTCATCCAAGCGACCGATTTTCAAGTCAGACTTGACCGTCTTATCATCCTTGTAGAATCCCTTGAGACGCAATTGTTCATTGCCCCAGTCGCCCACAATATAGTCAAACTTGAGCATAAGCTGGGAAAAGCGTTGACCGAAAATGGTCTGGTCAAAGGCATCCTTGTGATTTTCTAGCAAGTCCAACTCGATATTTTCAGAGACAACCTTGTCCCCAACCCGAGCAAAACTAGGACCAGGATACTTGTTGTAGTTATACATTTCTGGTGTAATTTCTTTTTTCATTGGGCCTCCATTCTATTGGTTTCTCATACATTCTAACCTTACCATTATACCATGATTTTAACAGGAATGCTCCTCCTATCAGTTTTCAAAGAAATTTCTGACAATTTTAAGAAAAAGGGAGCAACTAGGTTACTCCACAAACTCTATTTCTTCAAATAATCAATGGCATCTTGGACTGTTTTGACAGGTACGACCTCGATGTCTACTCCCGCTTTCTCTACAGCCTCCTTGGCCTCCTCATAGTTGGTCTTGGCATCTGGATTTTCTCTTAGGATTTCCTTATCCACAGGATTATTAGGAACAAAGAAGATGCTGGCACCGGCCTTGGCAGCAGATAGGACCTTCTTGTCCGCCCCGCCAATGTCGCCGACCTTACCGTCCTGCTCAATGGTTCCCGTTCCTGCAATGGTCCGGCCATCCCTTAAATCTGGCTCAGCCAGCTGGGTATAGATAGCCAAAGTGAACATGAGACCTGCACTAGGACCACCGATATTGCCCGTCTGGAAGTCAATAGGTACTGAGGACTTGACCTCTGTGTGGTCCACCAGGGTAATCCCGATACCATTTTTTCCATTGACCAGCTTGATAATCTTACCGTCAGCTGATTTTTCCTGACCGTTTGTCACATAGCCCACCGTCACAGGACTGCCCAGTTCCAAACCGCTGACATACTTAATCAAATCAGGTGACGACTCAAAGGTCTTGCCATTGATACTGACAACCGTATCCGCAATCTTGAGAACATCCTTAAAGGTCGAATCCTCCGCCAAATCAAGCACATAGACCCCAAAGAAATCCATTTCAACATCTTTTTTGGCCAGGGTTAATCCTTGGTATTTGGCCATATTCTGCGAAGTTTCCATGTAAAATTGCGCAATCCGGAAATATTCCTCGCTGTCCGCTCCTCCCGTCATCTCCTCAGCCGAAGTAATATCCGCATAGGGATCAAACTGGGCAAAGAGCAGCTGCAGAGCCGTTGCCTGCTGGACAGAGACATAGGTAAACTCATAAGAACCGTCCTTCTTGTCCTCCTCCTCATTAACCGTCAGGACCTGTTTCACATCCATGGCTCCGCCAGGACTCTCGATATAATAGGGCAGGGGAACAAAGACCGTAAACCAGAGCAAGAGTACTCCTAAAATGATAGATAAAATTAAAATGAGACCTTTATTTTTTTTCATGCTTTTCTATTTCCTTACTAACAAGCTCGGGCACATAAGGACTAATATCCTGCTTGTAGGCTATCAGTTCACGGATTTGGCTGGACGAAATATTGCGGTGTTCCGGCTTGGAAATCAAATATACCGTCTCCAAGTCTGGGGCCAACTGGCGATTGAAATAATCAAAATTGGCCTCATATTCCAGGTCAATTCCATTGCGCAAACCGCGGACGATATGGGTCACTCCCCGTTCATGGGCTGCATCGACCACCAGCTCTTGACCCGCTAGAAAGACCTGGATCTTCTCATCTTTGGCAAAGACCTTCTCCAATAAGTCCAGCCGCTCTTGACCAGTAAAGAGACCATTTTTATTGGGATTGTAAAAAATCCCCACATAAAGCCTGTCAAAAAGGCTACTGGCCCGTTCGATAATGTCCAAATGTCCCTTGGTAATGGGATCAAAGGAGCCTGTAAACATTCCAATTTTATCTGACATAGACTGTTACCTTACTTATTCCGTAGACTTTTTCCTTCCAGATGCCCAGCTCTGCGATTTCTTCAGGAAGTGTGACAGATTTATCCGTCTCGCAGACCACCATGACATCCTCAGACAGAAGTTTTCGCTGGCAGAGTTCAATGACCATTGCCTCAATCTCCTGCTCCGCATAGGGCGGATCCAGAAAGACCAGGTCAAAGACTCCTTCCAGTTGAGTCAAGGCCTGACGGGCCTCCGTGGGCAAGAGACGGAACTTACCTTCCTCCTTGGTCATGACTATATTTTCTCGGATAATGGCCTGGGCCTTGCGATCACGTTCGACCAAGACCGCCTCATCCATGCCCCGAGATACTGCCTCAATGGACAAGCCACCGCTACCAGCATACAAATCCAGCACTCGCCCACCTTCAAAATAGGGACCAATCATATTGAACATGGCTCCACGAACCTTGTCCGAAGTCGGTCGTGTTGTCTTGCCATCTAAGGTCCTGAGGAGCCGTCCACCATAGTTTCCTGATACAATTCTCATAGGGTCTATTATAGCACAAAACAACCAATCTTTTCCTTAAAACACAGTTGAAAAAACATCAGCAAGGCTGATGCTAAGATTTGTTATCAAGATAATAAAGGCTGGTCTGCCACATTTTTTTGAACGGGCGACTGGTCCGCCAAAACCAAAATAAGGTAGTTGGAATAAGAAAGAGATTGAAAATGAGAATGAGCGCTAGATTGCCTTTACCTATGGAAAAAGTGTATAACCTACTAAGAAGGCCAAGAAAGCTCCCATAATCAGATTCACCAAAATCCCTAGCCAGCCCAACCAATAGCGACCTCCGAAAGGCTTGTGCTTTTTGGGATCAAAATCTGGCAATTCCGTCAAAAATTCAACGATTAATTCACCAATTATATTCGTACTAGTCCCTCCTCGTCATTGACCGATAAAACCGTGTACGAGCAACAACCCTTTTACAGGCAAAATAGGCATAGCTCACTAAAGCAAACGTCATCAGAAAAAATAGAATTCCAAGCAAAACGGTGCCATTACCAAATCGATGATAGAGCATCAAGGAAATGCTAGTTACAAAGATTAAGCAGGAAATTAGGGCAACCAAAACCAGACAGAAGGCTCCAACAACACTTAGCCAATAGCGAAAGCCGAAAGGCTTATACCGCTTATCATCATAGAAGACAGAACTTGCAATCACCAAGACCAATCCAAGCCAGACAAGATACCACATATTCAACTCTTCCATAGCCTACTCCTTTTTCTCAGTATAGCAAATTTTAGCAGAAGAAACAACTAAAAAAGAGGGTTTCCCCTCTTCAGAATTTATCTAGAATTTACTTTCTCATGCCTCCAAAGGTCCCCAAAACCTTTGGAAGTTGGAGATAATGGGAGTGGGAAAGAATTCGACCAGTCTAAAAAGAGTTCGTCTTCCCACCCCCGCACAGTTGATTAGGTCAGATTTGGAGTGTGAAACACGAATAAATCTGCCAATCAACCACTGCGCTGAGATGTTGACACGAACTCTGAGAAGCGAGGCTGGACTTTCTGCCCAGACGCATCCAAAAAGCTGTAGAAGACAGTTAAAGATTGAAAATAGAGCGAACAGAGTTCGCACCATTCGTTAGGTCTAGTTTGGAGCGTAAAACTCGAACTATCGAGGATTGTTTCACAATCCCTGTTTCCCACCTTTCACAATTCCCCGAACCTTTTGAACAATCAACCCCTGCGCTAATGTAATTTTGTTAATCAAAGAACTAGAGGTTGGACTTTATGCCCAACCTCCTCTTTCAAAATAAGTTCAATTACTGACCTTCTGTGGCCAGTGTGTCTGATGCTGAAACCTCTGCTGTAGGAGCTGTAGGTGCAACTTCCTCTGGAGCTAATTCAGCCGGCGGTGCTACAGAAGACTCCACAGGAACCTCTACAACCGCTGGTACTTCATAATATTCCTCTACAACTGGTTGTTCTATCACTACTTCTGGTGCAGGAGCCGGTTCAGCCTGGCTTGGTTCGGTTTGATTGTCTGCCGCCTGGTCTTTCTGGTGCTTCTCAACATATTTGCGGGTTTCTTCTGCCCGAATCTTTTCAGCCTTTAATTTTGCCTGTGTTTCTGCTTCTTTCTGCTTAGCAATCGCTTGCTTAACCGTATCGATTCGCTTCTGCAGGCTCTCTTTTGCAGTCGTAGCCTGTAACTTATCCACAGCAGCCTGGGCAGCTTTCAAGTCAGCCTCACTGGAAGAATTTTCCAATTTTTTCACAGCTTTTTCAGCCGAAGAGAGACTGGTATCAACCGTTTCAGACTGCTCAGCCCTAGTCTCTTTTGTTGCAGTTGAGCCATTGAACCAAATTGCCAATAAACTAATGGATAAAATCAACACGATACCTGCAATTATGCCAATTTCATCCAAGGATAATTTTTCATCTTTTCGATTCATTTTCGTTTCCTCATACTAACATTCTACACTCGTAATGAAAAATCTACTTATTTTGCGGTCTTCACCTTGCCATCCCAGCCATTCAAACCATAGCTCAAGATATAGATGTCATTAAACCCTTGCTTTTTCAAATAAAGAGCTGCTGGGGTAACCAATTGACCACGGTCATTTTCATAGATCAAAACAGGCTTGTCCTTGCGAAGGGCATTAGTACTTTGCTTGAGCTGCTGGTAGGGAATATTCCGCGCACCCAAAATGTGCTTGCGGTTATACTCGCCCGGCTCGCGCAGGTCAATCAGCTGACCACCATGGATTTTCTGCGCAAATTCCGCATTGTCAATGACCTGGGCTGCACGGCGCAATCTCCAATAATTAAAGCCCATCCATGACCCTAAAATAATAACAAATACGAGAAATACCCACAATGTTTCCACTATTTACTCTCCTTCACCTTCTGATACTCTAATTCCAAACGATGTTCCCGGCGTAAAACCAACTCAGCCTCCATGTATTCCAGCCTATCCAGAACTCCAGCCTGGTAGACCCGATTGAGCTCAATCTGCATCATTTCAATATCATACAAACGATTTCCCATATACACAATGATACCAAAACGTTTGAGCAACTGCTGCACATCGTAAAGTCGTTCCATAAGAAAATTCTAGCAAAATATAGGGATATTTTCAATAGAGAAATGAAGGTTAAAGTAAAATTCGACTAGAAAAAGACCTGCCGAGTGCAAGCCTTTTCCTGTGAATAGAGGTTCTAGCTATATATAGCCCTTTTCCTGGGCCACCTTAACAGCTGCGGTGCGGTTTTCAGCACCTAGCTTGGACAGGATAGAGGTCATGTAGTTGCGGACTGTCCCATCAGACAGGTGGAGCTGGCTGGCGATTTCCTTATTGGACAGCCCCTCTGCCACCAGCTTGAGTAGTTGACTTTCCAAGTTGGTTAAGGGACTACGTTGGGTTAGGAGAATGTCCATCAACTCTGGTGAATATTCCTTCCGCCCCGCCAAGACCGTTTCAATGGTCCGCATGAGGTCTGCGATGGAGCGTTCCTTGAGCACATAGGCATCCACATCTGCCTTGACCGCCCGCTCGAAATAGCCCGGTCGCTTGAAGGTGGTCATGATAACAACCTTGACAGGCAAGGCTTGCCCCCGCACCCATTCCAAGACATCCAGCCCTGTCTTCTCAGGCATTTCTATATCTAATAGCACCACATCTACGGGCTCTTTTTTCAAAAGAGCAATGGCCTGACTACCGTTTTCAGCCTGTAAAACAGCCTCAACCGCATTTTGAAAGCCCAAGAGTTGACAGAGGGCGTCCCGCAGCATTGCTTGATCTTCTGCGACTAAGATTCTCATTCTACCACCTTCTCAAACGGAATTCGGATGGACAGGCGGGTGGGCTTGGCTAGAGAGATAAATTCCAAACTTCCTTTCACCGTTACCAACCTGTCCTTTATGGTATGCAATTCCTGACCAGTCAACTGGGCAAAGCCCACTCCATTGTCTTCGTAGTGCAAAACCAATTCTTGCTGGTCTTTTTCAAACATCAAACGGCATTTGCTAGCCTGGCTGTGCTTGAGCAGGTTGTTGCCCAACTCTCTCAGCACCATAGCCAGCTTGTTCTGGACGGGCAAGCTGAGCTGCTCTGCTATTTCTCCGCCCAAAACGACCAAATCCACTCCTGCCAAGTCCAACATCTGCTGCAAAATCTGGAGTTCCTCTGCCACGGTGTGCTGCTTGAGGGACTGGACAATCTGGCGGACCTCCTGCATGGAGTCCTTGGCTAAGGTCTGTAGCTCTAGCGCTTCCTTCTTGGCCTGGTCAATCTGGTCGTGGTCCAAGAGAGTCTGTACCAGCTCCGCCTTGACGGATAGCATGGCAAAGACATGACCAAGTGTGTCGTGCAAGTCCTGACCGATACGGTTGCGTTCATTCTCAGCCAGAAGGAGATTGATGGACGCATTCTGCTCCTGTAGGCGTTGCTGAAGGGCTTCCCGCTTGGTCTCAATCCAGCTGAAAATCAGCAAGGCCAAGCCGAAAAAGTGAATGACGAGGGCAAAGGCTCTCATCTCAAAAGGAACTGGACCAAAGAGAGCCCATAGGATAATAGCCAGCAACAAAAGCCCGTAGGACACCGTCCGATAGGTCGGTCGATTCTCTTTATAATACCAGCCCAGCATAGTGGACAGATTAAAGATAAAGAGGGAGAATTGCAGATTGCCCCAAAAACTCATGACGGCGATATAGCCAATCAGGTAAAACCAAGCCAGCAGGGAATAGAGCTTGTGGTCGGTATAAAAGAGGGAGCAATAGACCAGGGCAAAGAGAATGGTCGCTAGGACAACTGCCGTCGGATTAGGACTATACTGGGCGTAATAAAAGGGAAAATAGAGAAAGACCATGCCCACGAAGAACATGAGTGGTACCTTTCTTTTTTCAAATATCATCTGTCACCTCACTGCTTCTCGGATTTTCTATTCAGAACTAGAGCAATTCCTAAGAAAATTATCGCATAGCCTAGGACAATTAGCAAGGATTTCCAGAGAAAATCTCCCTCTTGGGCATAGGTGGTCACCAGCTGGTTGACATGGTAGCTGGGCATAAGTTTGCAAATTCGCTGCACCCAGTCTGGAAAGAGGGAAACAGGCATCCAAGAGCCACCCATGATAGCCAGAACAAAGTAGAGCAAGTTTGCCACCACCGACATGGTTTGTTCCGACTGAATTTGCACCAAGAGCAAGCCAAGGGCTAGAAATACGATAGAGGTTACTAAAAGTAAGAGAGCCGAAATTACCCATTCTTGAGCTGTCATCTCTACACCCTTAACCAAGCCACCGACCGCAAAGACAATGACATTGGAAGATACAAAGCAGAGCAAGACCCGAACCAGTTTGGACAGGTAATAGTGCCAGATTGGCAGAGGCGAATGCTGGATAAAGGTCAACCAGCTATTTTTTCTGTCCTCTGCCAGCATCATGGGAAAGGTGAAGAGGGCAAATCCCGACATGGAAAAACCTGTCATGGTCAGCATATAGGACTGGATAAAGGCCTTTTGCATGGTCGCATCGTCAAACTGGATCGTCGATGAGAAAATCAGGAAAAAGATGACAGGCATGCCGATAGATAGGAGAAAAACTCCCAAACTTCTGGATAATTTAATGCTTTCTACTTGCAGCAATGCTTTCATGATTCTTCCTCCCTTGTCTTGTCAAATAGGCTATTAAGCAGGGTTTTGTTCTGAACCTCTAGGTCTGAAATCCGACAACCTGCCTCCTGCAAGCTAGCCCAAACCTGCTCAATGGCTCGGGTCTTAAAGCTGACCGTGTCCTGTTTGTAGCTAATCTCATTGATTTCAGCCAAGCTCTCCACCACCGCCGCAAAGGCAATCGGCAAAGTCACTTCTTTTTCTTGCTCCTCACTCCGCATGGCAAATGGCGTGGTATCTCTTAGTAACCTCCCCTGGTGCAAGACCAAAATCCGCTCCGCCGTATGCTCCACTTCCTCGATGTAGTGGCTGGTATAAAAAATAGTCACACCCTGAGCCTTAAGTTCATGGACAATCTCCCAAAAACGCTGACGGGTCGAAGTATCCATGCCCGCCGTCGGCTCGTCCAAGAAAAGCAACTTGGGCTTGCCAATCAGGCAGATGACGAAAGCCAAGAGCCGCTTCTGACCACCCGATAGCTTACCTGCCAGTTGATTTTTTTGCTCTGGGGAAAAGCAGAGCAGGCTGTCGATTTCCGCATCTGTCAGACTATCCTTGTAGATGGCTTGGAAAAAGCGGAGCAATTCCTTGACCTTCAGGTCTGTCGGGATAGCATTTTCTTGTGGTAAGACTGCCACCTTTTCCTTATTAGACTGAGCCTGTGGAGCCAGACCGTCCAACAAAACCTGGCCTTTCGTCGCTTTCCTATCTCCCAACAAACAAGACATAAGCGTCGTTTTCCCAGCCCCGTTTGGACCGATTAAAGCCACACATTCTCCTGACTTGATTTCAAAGGAAATATTGGACAAAATCGTCCGTCCTTTGATGATTTTTTCTAATGCTCGTACTTCTATCATCTTTCTACCTCCTACTTCTTGAACATCTTACATAGACAGTATATCTCGAAAATGAAGCCCGCACTAGAAGCCTTTGTCATTGACTCATGTGACAAATGTCATATTATTGTCATTGAGTTTATCTTTGAATATTTTCATCTAATTTTGCTTTGATACATCGACACTTTCGACTTGCTGCACTCTTCATAAGTGACTTGCTTGCAAGTTTCATCCACAATCCAGTCTAAAATCTAATTCATTCGGCTATCGTCTATGCAGCAAAAAAAGAGTCCTTCTGGACCCTTCATCTATTTACAATTTCGGAGCTTGTCCTAGTTCTGCCTGCAACATCCAAATATGTTTTTCAATACTAGCCTTAGCCACATTGAAAATGTCGTTGGTCACGCTGTCGCCTTCTTCATCGCTAATGTCAAAACCTTCCTGGAAGAGGGTAGCCAATGTACGAAACACTTCTACCACACGCGCTAACTGCTGTTCCAAGGTCAAGCTGTATCTTCCCGGAACCTCCTTGAGTTGACTGTTTTCCGAAAATTCTACAAGCGTTGAAAATGGAGCGCCACCCAAGGTAATCAAACGTTCACTCATTTCATCTAGGTAACCATCCAACTCATCCATGTATTCATCCATTTTTGGATGCCAAATCATAAATCCAGCACCACGCATGTACCAATGAACCTGATGCAAGATAGAATGAGCCACTGACAGGTCTGCGACAGCCTGATTGAGAACAGCCTTGGTATCCTGATAGTTCAGAGATTTCCCCAGAGACAGACTAGCAACTTCAGCTGATGGCTTCAATATTTCTTTTTTCATAAAAGGAACCTTCTTTCTTTTATTTTTATTTATATTTATTATAATGTTATTTCAATAAATGTGCAACTAATTACCATCTAGTGAGAAGTCCATTTTTAGACAAGCAAAGCGCTTGCAAAATGAGGATAATTAAGGTATTCTATAGATAGTCAACATATGGGAATTTCTCCCATCACTCCCTATAACATCTATTGGAGGTTCATATGTCAGAAGAAAAATTCGGTGCTAAATTAGATCAATTGACTGGTTCTGTCAAAGAGGGCTTGGGCAAATTGACAGGTGATAAAGAGCTTGAAGTGGAAGGTCTTGTTGAAAAAGGGCTCGGCAAAGCTAAAGAGTTGGTCGAAGATGCCAAGGGCTTTGTAGAAGATGCTAAAGACGGCCTCGAAGGTGCTGTCAACGGTATCAAAAACGCCTTTGACAAGGACGAAAAATAAACATGCTAAGGTAACTTCGGTTGCCTTTTCTTGTGAAGTGAAAGGAAAATCATGAAAAAAATTGCATTTGTCTGTCTTGGAAATATCTGTCGCAGTCCCATGGCTGAATTTGTCATGAAAGCCTTGACCGACGACTACCACATCGAAAGCCGTGCCACATCAGGCTGGGAACACGGCAATCCTATCTATCCGGGAACCCAGAAGATTTTCAAAAAATACCAGATTCCCTACAGTAGTAGCAAGACATCTCAGCAGATTTCAGCAGCGGATTTTAAGGAATTTGACTATATCATCGGCATGGACAGCAACAATGTCCGTGACTTAAAAAAGATGGCTCCTCCGTCTGCCCAAGATAAAATCTACCAATTTGCCGACAGATCCGTTCCCGACCCTTGGTACACAGGGGATTTCGAGGAAACCTATCAAATGGTCAGCCAGGGCTGCAAGGACTGGTTGGAACGGCTAAAATAAGCAGAGGAATTACGTAACATTTTTGTAATATATGAGAAAAAATGGTAAAATAGTAGGCGAATCTATTCTAGTAAGGGACAAGACATGAAAAGCATGCATTATTCGCTTCCAGAAGATTGGAAGGCCTTCCTCACAAGGAAAAATATTGAACTGTTGACACTCCTATTTATCCTGATCTGCCTGATTTCCGTCTTTATCGGACGCATTCCCAGCCAACGAACCTTGACCCTAGATGACGGTAAAATCAAGTATAGCGGCACCGTCTTGGCCAATAAAATGGACGGTAAGGGCAAGCTGACCTTTGAAAATGGAGATACCTATGAAGGACAGTTTAAAAATGGCAGTTTCAATGGTCAGGGAACCTTCACTTCAAAAGATGGTTGGAGCTATTCAGGACGATTTGTCAATGGCCTGGCTGATGGAAAAGGTAAGCTAACAACCAAGGCAAAATCAGTCTACGAAGGAACGTTTAAGCAGGGGATTTATCAACATGAGGATTAAATGGTTTTCAACAATTCGAGTGCTAGGACTGGTAATGGTCCTGCTCTATCATTTTTACATCAAATACTTCTCTGGAGGCTTTGTCGGAGTTGACCTCTTCTTCACCCTATCCGGCTATCTGACGACTGCCCTGATTATTGACCAATTTCATACCGACAAGGAGTTCGATTTCAAGGCCTTTCTAAAACGGCGCTTGTACCGTATTTTCCCACCTTTGGTCCTGCTGATTCTGACCGTCACACCCCTGGCTCTCCTGATTCGTAATGATTTTACAGCCAATATCGGACGGCAAATCACAGCTGCTCTGGGCTTTATGACCAATATCTATGAAATTTTGGCCGGTGGTGGATACGAAAATCAATTTACCCCCCATCTCTTTGTTCACACCTGGACCCTTGCGATTGAAGTCCAATTCTACATCATCTGGGGGCTAGCTCTCTGGTGGATAACGCGGCAAGCCAGGTCTGTAGGACAACTTAGAGGAACTATTTTCCTCAGTTCAGGCCTCCTATTTGTCCTTAGCTTCTTTGGAATGTTTATTTCTAGCTTCTTTGTCACAAGCTATTCTAGGATTTACTTCTCTACACTAGCTCACTCCTTCCCCTTCTTTCTGGGGAGCCTGCTTGCGACCATTGTAGGCATCAAGCATACTACAACCGGTTTCCAGAAAATGGTGCAACAATGGGATTTACGGAAGACCCTATTGGTTTTCTCAGGTGGTCTGGGCTTAGAAGCCCTCCTCCTCTTCTTCCTACGGTTTGATTCGATTTTCACCTATCTTTTCGGTTTCTTCCTCTCAAGTCTGGCAACCTGTGCCATGATTCTTGCGGCTAGAATCTTACACGAAAAGACAGCAAGCGTGAAGGAGCCGGTAGCTATCCAGTTTCTGGCGGATATTTCCTACGGTATCTACCTTTTCCACTGGCCCCTTTACATTATCTTCAATCAACTGATTTCCAACCACCTTCTGGCCGTTGGACTGACCTTGCTTGTGACACTGCTGATGGCTAGCCTATCCTACTATGTTCTAGAGCCTTACATTGCAGGCAGGACGGGAAAACTCTTTGGTCTGGAAATTGATTTAGTTCCCTATACCAAATGGTTGGCTATAACGTTCGGTGTTCTCAGCTTGCTTACCTTGGGCATTAGTTTGTTTGTTCCAAAACTCGGTGATTTAGACCATTCGCTTATGGTGGAAAGCCTCAAGCAGGCAGATACCCGCATGACACAGACCAAAAACTTTGCCGAAAAGGGAAAAGCCAGCCATTTTGATATCACAGACGGAGTGACCATTATCGGTGATTCTGTGACACTTCGAGCAAGCGAGCACCTACACGCAGCCCTGCCTGATGCTATGATTGATGCGGAGAAGAGCCGGAATACCATCCAGGCTAACGAGATTCTACAGACCAATATTGACAATGGAACACTCTTGAAAAATGTTGTGGTAGCAACCGGTGCCAATGTGGTCAGCAATTACCAGGAAGAGCTGAAGAAAATGGTTGATATCCTGCCGAATGGTTACCGCTTGATTCTAGTGACCCCCTACGATGGTAACTCTGCTACGTACGATGACCCAATAGCTGAAAAACATGCGCGTTACATTCGTCAATTAGCCAAGGATTATGACTTTATCACCGTGGCTGATTGGAATGCCGTTGCCAAGCAAAATCCTCAGATTTGGGCCGGCACAGACAATATTCATTTTGGTAGCGAACCAAGCACCATCAATGAAGGTGGACAACTCTTTGCCCAAACGGTTCAAGAAGCTCTAAAAGAAGCAGAAAACGGACCGATTAAGAATAAATAGACCATTGTTGAAAGCAAATAAGCGAGGCAGGAGCCTCGCTTATTATTTTTGTTTACTCTGAAAACGCCATTCGAAGCGTTTTTGATCATAGAAAGGATAGAGGACTGACAGCAGAAAGCCTGCCAACAGCCAACCACCGATAATGTCTGTTGGAAAATGAACGCCGATGTAAATCCTTGAAATCGCAACTAGAGCCGCTAAAATGAGCAGACCAGCTTGAAGCAAGAGCTTTAGTGCTCCCTTCTTCATTCGTTGCTGAATAATGATAACCACCGCTCCTGCAATCATCATGGTCGAGGCAGTGTGCCAGCTAGGATAGGAATAACCAATCGTATCGATTAACCATTCAATACTAGGGCGCGGCCGTTGGTAGACATATTTCAGGGCTGTTGATGCCACCCCCATAACCGCAAAACTAGCAAGAATCAAGGAAGCCTCCATCTTCCACTTTTTATAAAAATAGAAGAAAGCTGCAAGGAGCAAGGAAATAGTCAGAATAATCACTGTATTTCCAAGAACCGTAATCGAGGTCCAAAACTGGCTGGCAGTGCTAGGTAGATTGCCACGGACAAGTGTCTGAATTGCCGTGTCAAAGCCTGCGACTGCCTCTGGATAGAATTTGACCGTATAGCCTAGAATAACAAAGGCCAGGGCCAAAAAAGATGCGTTTCGTAAATGTGTTTGTTTGTTTTTCATGTATTTAGTTTACCATAGAATGGTTAAACTTTCTTTAAAATTGGCTGGGCTGCCTTGTAACATACATAGAAAGCCAGCGACAGCACGATTCCCTGCAAGAGGTTGAAGGGAAGGACCATGGCAAAGAGATAGTTGCCAAGTCCTAGAATTTGTTTGATATCGAAGCCTGCAAAGGTCACATAGACTGGAACAGCATAAACATAGTTCATGACCAGCATGACCAAGGTCGATGTAATTGTTGCCACAGCTGCTGTTTTCACATAATTTTTCACTGTCTGATCTTTTTTCCAAATGTAGGCCACTGCTAGAATAAAGACTGACATAGCTGCAATATTCATTGGCAGACCAATAATGGTCGATGCACCTTGGTTGTTCAAAATCAACTTGAGCAAGGTCCGGATGAAAAGAATCGCAAAGCTTGATTTCAGATCCAGCATCAAGAGACCAAAGAGAATGGGTACGATTGAAAAGTCCACTTCCAGGAAATTAGCTGTTGGAATCAGCGGAAATTTCAAGTACATGAGCAGAAAAGATACTGCTGAGAGAATGGCGATAATCGTCATTTTGCGTGTGTTTGTCATAAAGGTTCCTCCAATTTTTGAAAATTGAAGAAGGCCAAGAGAGCAGGCCGAGGCCAACTACTTCGTCTTCTCCCATCCAGACTGTACTGTCGGTTGTGGAATTGCACCACATCAGCTTGCGCTCGCAGACTTATTTACTAGATAATTTCTTTTTTGACACTTGTCTAAGGTGGTAGGGCCGTAGCAAACCTTCGGTTTCATGACTTATTTTCGAGCCTAAGGTATCGAAAATCCCCTGTCATCCTATTTTTGAATAGGATGACTTTCACCACGGCGACAAGCGTCGGACTTGCGACCTTCGGTCGCTCCTGCTACCGCCCTCAAAGAAGAATTTTCAAAATAGAGAAACTATCTTAATAAAATCACTGCCGGTCGGGAATTTCACCCTGCCCTGAAGACTATTTAATGATACCAAAAAAGCCTTGCCTCTGCAAGACTTCGGTAATGATATCACACTATTTGAGTTTGTCCCCTTCATAGGTATGGACCAGGTCAAGGCCTGCAAATTCCTGCTGACGCAGGGCTTCATAGACAATCATGCAGACTGTATTGGATACATTGAGGCTACGGACATGCTCATCGTTCATGGGAACGCGGATAGCCTTTTCTGAATGCTGGCGCATGAATTCTTCTGGCAGGCCCTTGTCCTCACGCCCAAAAAGAAAATAATGTATTCCCTCCTGATAGGACTGGTTGGAATAGGTCTTATCAGCGAATTTTGACACCAGATGTACCTGGCCATGCTGGCTGGCGTAGGTCATAAATTCATCTAAATTTTCATAAAAACGTACGTCCAGCTTGTCCCAGTAATCAAGACCAGCTCGTTTCATCTTGCTATCATCAATAGGAAAACCCATGGGCTTGATAATGTGCAGAGGACTGTTGGTCGCAGCACAGGTCCGGGCGATATTGCCCGTATTCTGGGGAATTTGTGGCTCAAACAGAACGACATGGTTTTTAGCTGTTTCCTCTTTGTAGTGCAATTCTTCGATATTCATTATCTTTCATCTCATTTCAAGTAAAAAAAATGCCACACTGCCCGGAGTCAAGCTCAGCAAACAGCATGGTGAATGATGATTCATTCACTTAACTCACAACAGGTTTGAGTTAAATCAATGAAATCGTGTTACTATTATACCGCTCAGTTGATGCCTCTGTCAAGGATTTATTCCCAAAAATCACCATTTTTCGCTATTTTTTACACCTTCGAAAGTTCTATAATGAAGTTAGCCACCTTACCTTAGTCAAGAATTAGATGTTTCACTATGTTTGAGTAAGTTGA
>NZ_JBIMJM010000029.1:0-27979 GCF_043674115.1 Streptococcus sp. A34
GCTAGCTCCTAGTAAAGCTTAACAAATGGATAACTTCAAAATCACCTTTTTGGTCTCACATCATTGACAAAGGTACAGGAACAACTCTCAAACACGCTTTTCACAAAGAAAACAGCCCCTTAGCAGGACTGCCTTCCAGATTCTATGGATGACTAACTATTATTTCCAATTGCCCTGAAAATTCCCATTCCAGCACATTGCTTGGTAAAATAAAGTGGCTTCCTTTTTCAATCTCGTAGACTTGACCATCAACCTGCAATTCGCCTACACCATCAAGGACGCTGACTAGATAGTAGGGAGCTTGTTTTTTGAAAATGACCGCACCCTCGATTTCCCACTTGTAAACCGTGAAAAATTCATTGCTGACATAAGTTGTGGCCCTCAACGCCCCAGCTTCAATAGTATCGGGGTGGCTGTTTGCTGGCTCACCAATGGTCAGGACATCAATAGACTGCTGGATATGGAGGTCACGGAGGTTGCCAACATCATCCTTGCGGTCAAAATCATAGACCCGATAGGTCGTGTCGCTGGACTGCTGGGTTTCCAAAATCATAATTCCCTTGCCGATAGCGTGCATGGTCCCGCTTGGCACATAGAAAAAGTCACCTGCCTTGACCGGCACATGGGTCAACAATTTATCCCACTCCTTGTCCTCAATCATCTGGGCCAATTCTTGACGGCTCTTGGCCTCGTGACCGTAGATAATCTCAGCCCCCTCATCCGCCGCAATCACATACCAGCACTCAGTCTTTCCCAATTCGCCCTCATGCTCTAAGGCATAGCTATCGTCCGGATGAACCTGAACAGACAACCAATCATTGGCATCCAGAATTTTGGTCAAAAGCGGAAAAACGGGACTGTCACTGTCGCCAAATAAATCACGACGCTCAGCATATAACTTGTCCAAGGGAGTACCCTTGTAATCGCCATTGGCTACGACGGAAACGCCGTTGGGATGAGCCGAAATGGCCCAAAATTCACCGGTCGTCTGGCTGGGAATTTCATAACCGAATTCGGTCTCTAAACGATTCCCACCCCAGATTTTTTCCTGCATGACGGAGTTTAAAAATAATGGTTGTGCCATAATAGTCTCCTTCTCAATTCTTCTAGCCCAATCTTATCAAATTTCCCGATAAATGCCAATGAAGAGCCACAGAAAAGCCTGGCAGAGCCAAGCTTCTCTCATATGTCAGACTTATTTTTCAGCTACTTTTTTGGCTAAAGCAAAGTTTCCGAGTGTCGCAGAACCATTTTCCGCAACAGC
Source organism: Streptococcus sp. A34 (assembly GCF_043674115.1). Classification (NCBI taxonomy): domain Bacteria; kingdom Bacillati; phylum Bacillota; class Bacilli; order Lactobacillales; family Streptococcaceae; genus Streptococcus; species Streptococcus sp. A34. Next base: position 1,265 of record NZ_JBIMJM010000029.1, read on the forward strand.
AGGTGTCACGATGTAGTCCTTGACATCTGGCGTTGGCAGATAGTCATTCATGAGGCCTGTAAATTTCTCACGGACACGGTTAAGCATGTGCTCCTGCGCCATCACACCACCACCGAAAACGATGACTTGCGGACGATACAAAAGTGTTGCCTGCACTGCGGCCTGGGCAATATAGTAAGCCTGTACATCCCAGACATCAGAGTTGAGCTCAATCAACTCACCGCGGATGCCTGTACGACCTTCCAAGGAAGGACCAGCTGCCAGACCTTCCAAACAGCCATTGTGGAAAGGACAAACGCCGTTGAATTCATTTTTTACATCGTAAGGGTGGAGTGCAACGTAAGTATGGCCTGCTTCGGTATGGCCGAGACCGCCGATAAACTCACCATTTTGAATAGCCCCAGCACCGATACCTGTACCAATCGTATAATAAACCAGGCTCTTCACACCCTTGCGCACCAAGGTCTCACCAAAAGCAGAAGAGTTTACATCTGTCGTAAAGTAGAAAGGAATGTTGAATTCTTTTGCAATCAAGCCCAGCAAGTCAATATTTGACCAATGAGGTTTTGGTGTTGAAGTGATATAGCCATAGGTTTGTGAGTTTTGATCAATATCAATCGGACCAAACGAACCAATAGCAATCCCAGCCAAACGATCTTCGTAGCGTTTGAAAAATTCTACCGTACGCTCAATGGTTTCATAGGGCGTTGTTGTCGGAAACTGTGTCTTTTCAATGACTTGGAAATCTTCATCACCAACCGCACAAACAAACTTTGTACCACCAGCTTCCAAGCTACCGTATAATTTTGTCATCTGATTTTCTCCATTATTTTTATCAATCTATTATACCATAGAAAGAAATAGAAGAAAAAGGCTTACCGCCTTTTTCTATGCTTATTTTTCGGATTATTTAACAACTTTCAAGAAGTCCGCACCATGAGCGATTGTACCCTCAGCAAGTGGAGCTACTTCTGTGAAGTCTGCAGTGTTTGTCACGATGATCATGGTTGTATCATCAAGACCTGCTTCAGCGATTTTCGCTGCGTCAAATTTAGCAAGTGGTGTACCAGCTTTTACCTTGTCACCAGCAGCAACCAATTTCTCAAAACCGTTACCGTTCATAGAAACTGTATCGATACCGATGTGAATCAAGATTTCAGCACCAGTCGCTGTTTTCAAACCGTAGGCATGGCCTGTTTCAAAAGCGATGGTTACTTCAGCATCTGCTGGAGCATAGACAACACCTTCAGTTGGCTTAACTGCCAAACCTTTACCCATAGCACCTGATGAGAATACTGGGTCGTTCACATTTTCAAGAGCTACAACGTCACCTGACAATGGAGAAACAAGAGTTTCTTCAGCAAGGTCCGCTGCTGGAGCAACTACACCTGTTGATGCTTCGTTTTTCAAAGTAGAAGTCTCATCAGCTTGTGCTGGAGTCTCATCCTCGAATCCGAAGAGGTAAGTCAAGGCAAAACCAAGAGCAAATGATACGGCTACCATGAGGATGTATTGAAGCAATTGACCATTGCCCACATAAAGAGTTGCGCCAGGAATGATGGTTACACCCATACCGTTTCCAGCAAGTCCAAGGATTGAGGCAAAGGCACCACCGATTGCACCTGCAATCAATGAAAGAAGGAATGGTTTGCGGTAACGCAAGTTAACACCGAAGATAGCTGGCTCAGTAATACCAAGGAAGGCAGAAAGAGCTGCTGGGAAAGCAAGAGCTTTCAATTTAGGATTTTTTGTTTTCACACCAACCGCTACTGTTGCAGCACCTTGTGCTGTCATAGCTGCTGTGATGATCGCGTTGAATGGGTTAGCACCAGTGTTGGCTACCAATTGAGCTTCCAAGAAGTTGAAGATATGGTGAACACCAGATACGACGATAACTTGGTGAACACCACCGATAAGGAGACCACCAAGACCAAATGGCAAGTGCAAGATTGCTTGAGTACCAGCCAAGATGTAGTTTTCAACTACGTGGAAGACTGGACCAATGACAAACAAACCAAGAATTGACATTACAAAGAGGGTAACGAATGGTGTTACCAAGAGGTCAAGAACATCTGGAACAACCTTACGGACTGCTTTTTCAAATTTAGCACCAACCAAACCGATGATGAAGGCTGGCAAAACGGAACCTTGCAAACCAACGACTGGAATAAAGCCGAAGAATTTCAGAGGTACAACATCACCACCGTTAGCAACCACCCAAGCGTTTGGCAATTGACCAGCGATCAGCATCATACCAAGAACGATACCGATAGTTTGGTTCCCACCGAATACGCGGAAGGTAGACCATACTACCAAGGCTGGCAATACGATGAAGGCTGTATCTGTCAAGATTTGTGAGTAAACGTTCAAATCTTCTGGCAAAGTGTAGCCAAATGCAGCCAACAATCCACGGAGACCCATGAAGAGACCAGTCGCTACGATAGCAGGGATGATTGGAACGAATACGTCACCGAAAGTACGGATAGCACGTTGGAAACCATTTCCTTGTTTCGCTGCTTCTGCCTTTTGCTCACCAGTTGTTGCTGTTGGCAAGCCAAGTGCTACGACTTCATCGTAGATTTTGTTTACAGTACCAGTACCAAAGATGATTTGGTATTGACCTGAGTTAAAGAAGGCACCTTGAACTTTTTCAATGTTCTCAGCCTTATCCTTATCAATTTTTCCTTCGTCAACGACCATAACACGGAGGCGTGTCGCACAGTGAGCTACGCTACGTACGTTTTCACGTCCACCGAGGGCTTCGATGACTTCTTTTGCAATTTGTGTGTTATTCATCTTGCAAAATCTCCTTATTTTTTATTTTTTTGAAAGTGTTTTCAAACCTTTCAGTGTTTTTATTATATCACTTTTGAGAAATATGTCAAACGTTTGTCATATTTTTTTATAAATTCAGCCAAAATAACGGTAAAAACTTGATTTTTAAGCAGGAAACGTTTACTATATAGGATGAAATAGTATAGATTTTTGGAGAAAATATGGCCTTTACAACTGAAGAGCGTTACAGAGCCTATGCTGACTGGACGCCAGAATACATTGAAAAAATTAAACAAAATACTGCAAGCTCACCTTGGAGAACTAACTTCCACATCGAAACACCTCACGGTTTGCTCAATGACCCTAATGGTTTTTCTTACTTTAATGGAAAATGGACCCTCTTCTACCAGTATTTCCCATTTGGTGCAGCTCACGGTCTCAAATCTTGGGTCCATACTGAGTCAACCGATCTGGTTCATTTTGAAGAAACAGGTACTGTTCTTTATCCAGATACTCCTCTGGACAGCCACGGAGCTTATTCTGGCTCTGCCATGCAGTTTGATGACAAACTCTTCCTCTTTTACACAGGAAATGTCCGCGATGAAAATTGGCAACGCCACACCTATCAGATTGGTGCCCTCATGGACAAGGATGGCAAGATTGAAAAGATTGACAAAGTCTTGATTGAGCAGCCAGAGGACACGACAGACCATTTCCGTGACCCACAGATTTTCAACTACAAGGGACAGTATTACGCCATCGTCGGTGGACAAAACCTGGATTTGAAGGGGATTGTTAAGCTCTATAAGGCTGAAAACAACGACTACCTCAATTGGACCTATGTTGGTAACCTAGATTTTGCCAATGATATGACGGCCTACATGATGGAATGTCCAAACATTGCCTTCGTCGGTGACCAGCCCGTCCTGCTCTACTGCCCACAGGGTCTGGACAAGTCTGTTCTGGACTACGGCAACATCTATCCAAATATGTACAAGATTGGCCAGGCATTTGACCCTGAAACAGGAAAAATTGTAGAACCGAGTGAGTTAATCAACCTTGACTACGGTTTTGAGTGTTATGCAACTCAAGCTTTTAATGCTCCAGACGGTCGTGCCTTGTCAGTAAGCTGGTTGGCTCTTCCAGATATGGAATACCCAACCGATGCTTATGATTATCAAGGTTGCTTGTCCTTGGTCAAAGAATTGTCTATCAAGGACGGTAAACTTTACCAGTACCCTGTTGAAGCCATCACAAGCCTTCGTCAAGAAGCTCAGCCATTTTCAAACCAAGAAACAACCAACAATGTTTATGAGCTGGAAATTGAATTTGCTGCTGGAAGCAAGCATGAAATCGTGCTATTTGCCAATGCAGACCAAAAAGGCTTGGTGCTGACAGTTGATACAGAGAATGGACAGATTACATTGGATCGCGAACATTGTGGTCAGCCATTTGCTCTTGAATTTGGCACAAGTCGCGCTTGTGATATTCAGCCTGGAGCGCTTACTGCCAATATTTTCATAGACAAGTCTGTCTTTGAAATTTTCATCAATAAAGGAGAAAAAGTATTTTCTGGTCGCGTCTTCCCTGATGCTGATCAAAATGGCATTGCCATTACCAGTGGCAATCCAACCGGAACTTACTACCATTTAGATTATGGTCGCAAAACTAACTGATGTTGCTGCCCTAGCTGGCGTCAGTCCCACAACCGTGTCCCGCGTCATCAATAAAAAAGGCTACTTGTCAGAAAAAACTGTCAAAAAAGTCCAGGATGCCATGCGGGAATTGGGCTACAAGCCCAACAATTTGGCGAGGAGCTTGCAGGGAAAATCGGCCAAGTTGGTCGGACTCATCTTCCCTACTATCAATAATATTTTCTATGCCGAGTTGATTGGACACCTGGAAAGCCAACTCTTCAACCGAGGTTATAAGACCATTATTTGCAACAGCCAGCATGAATCGGACAAGGAAAGAGAGTATCTAGAGATGTTAGCGGCCAATCAGGTTGACGGCATCATCTCGGGCAGTCACAACCTGGGTATCAAGGACTATGACCGGGTGTCCGCCCCAATTATTGCCTTTGACCGCAATCTCTCTCCTACTATTCCCGTTGTCTCTTCTGATAACCACGGAGGAGGAGTCTTGGCGGCCCAAACCCTGAAAAAGGCAGGCTGCAAACGACCTATCATGATTTCGGGGAATGATAATTCCGACTCCCCTACTGGTCTGCGACGGTCTGGTTTCCTCTCCGTCTTACCAGATGAAACCGTCTATCACGTTGCCAGCGACTTTACACCCATTCGCAAGGAAATGGAAATCAAGTCCATTCTGGAAAAGCACGCCCCCGACGGCATCTTTGTGTCAGACGATTTGACAGCTATACTGGTCTGGAACGTTGCCCAATCGCTCAATTTGACTATTCCGCAAGACCTCAAATTGATTGGCTATGATGGGACTTATTTCATTGAAAATTATTACCCGCAGCTGACAACCATTAAGCAGCCATTGGCTGACATCGCCAAATTGATGGTGGATTTGTTGATTGATAAAATCGAAGGCAAGGAACTGGATAAACGGAACTACGTTTTGCCAGTCAGCCTATCCGCCGGAGCTAGTATATAAGACAAGTATTGTGTAATGCTTGTCTTTTTTGTCAAATTCTACTTCTCCTGTATCATCCCATAGACAGCCAAACTAGTCAACTCTGAACATTTCATGGCATCCTTCCGAAACTGAGCGTTTATTAAGTCAGGTGGGCTAAATTCTTTCTGAGAGTAATCTCCCTTTCCCAACTCAAAAAGAAACGAAAAAAAGAAACCTGATTAGGCTTCTTCTTGGATAAATTGGCTTAATACGCCGTTTACGAATTTAGCGGATGACTCGTCTGAAAATTCCTTGGCTAGCTCGATGGCCTCATTGACAGCTACACGGTCTGGTGTTTCCTCGAAATGTTTGATTTCAAAGAGGCCCAGGCGCATGATATTTTTATCAATCAGGGTCAAACGGTCCAGGGTCCAGCCAGACTTGAGCTTGCTAGACAATTCCTTGTCCAATTCTTCTCGATAGGCTGCCACACCATTGACCAAGTTGAGGAGAAAGAGAGGAATTTCCACACCTTCTGTCTCTTCCTCACGGTCATAGAGGTAAGAAAATTGAGCAGCCTGGACAGGCTCTTGGCCAAATTCTAGGGATACAATCGCCTGCAAAGCGCACTTCCGCAGGGCATGTCTATTATTCTTCATCGAGGAAATCCTCTCCGAACAAGTCTTTCAGGGCTGGTTTTGGTGTCTTATCTGGAACGATGCCGTTGACGTGGATATTAACCGCAGCCAACTCCACCTCTGCATAGTTAAAGACAGCAGTCTTGACAGCTCGCTGGATATCCATTGATACAGCAGGGACATTGACGCCATACTCCAGGTAAACGTAAATATCAGCCGTCACTTGCCCTTCCTCATCTGTATGAAGGTAGACACCCTTGTTGAGAGATGATTTTGACAGGCTATCTGCAACCCGCTTGTTTTGAAGAGAATGGACCCCCTCAACTTTTGCTGCTGCAATGCCTGTAATTACTTCAAGAACGCGTGGCGCAATAACGATTTCGCCTTGGTATTCTGTTGTCATAGGCTCTCCTTTTCTAAGAGGGGCAATTAAGCGCGTGATACGTAAGTTCCCTCTGCTGTGTTGATAACGAGTTTTTGACCTGCTTCGATGAAGTCTGGCACGTTTACAACCAAACCGGTTTCCATGGTTGCTGGCTTACCTGAACCTGTTACAGTCGCTCCTTTGATAGATGGCTGGGTTTCTGCAACCACCAACTCAACAGTAGTTGGAACAGTAACACCAATTACTTCCGTTCCGTAGAATTGGATTTTCACGTCAGAATTTTCCAAGATGTAGAGCAATTCTTCTTGAATAGTTGCGACTGGAATTTCATACTGGTCGTAGGTTTCCGTATTCATGAAGTAAGCTGTGTCATCCATTTGGTAAAGGTATTGAGCTGGGACGGTTTCGATGATAGCTTGTTCAAATTTCTCATCTGGACGGTAGGTCGTGTCAAAAGTTGAACCTGTACGCACATCACGCAATTTCATACGCATGATCGTGTTCCCCTTACCTGGTTTGTGGTGACTTGCATCCAAAACCTTAATCAACTTACCTTCCGCTTCGAAGGTCATACCTGCTCTAAGTTTACTTGCTTCAATCATTGTAATGACTACCTCTTAAAATTTTATTTATTCGTTTTATTTTACCACAAACTGACAGATTTCTCAAATGACAATCAATTCTTTGGGTGCCAAAGTCAACACCTTACAACCCGTGTCCGTAATCAGTAGGTCATCTTCGATACGGACACCATATTTGCCATCAAGATAAATACCCGGCTCATCAGTCAGAACCATACCCGCCTGAATGGTATCCGTAGCTGTTCGGCTAAAGTAGGGATACTCGTGAACATCCAAGCCCATTCCGTGCCCGATACCGTGGGTAAAGTAAGGACCATAACCAGCCTGCTCGATGACACGACGTGGGACACCGTCAAACTCCTTGTATTCCATACCCGCCTTAGCCGTCGCAATCAAGGCTTGATTCGCCGCCAGAACGGTTTCATAAATCTCTCGCTCTTCATCACTAACCGAACCGACATAGACCGTCCGCGTCATATCGCTGACATAGTGGTCATACAAGCAGCCAAAGTCCAGCGTCAAAGCCTCACCAGCCTCAATTACCTTATTGGACGCACGTCCGTGGGGCATAGCAGAGCGGTAACCCGAAGCAGCAATGGTATCAAAGGACACCCCTTCTGCCCCCATTTCCCGCATACGAAAGTCCAAGAAATTGGCAATTTCAATCTCTGTTTTACCTGGTTTGATAAAGTCTAAAGCGTCAATAAATGCCTGGTCTGAAATCTGACAAGCTCGCTGAATGGTGGCAATCTCTGCCGCATCCTTAATCATCCGCAGATCCGCAATCAGATTGGTTGTTGGTCTAAGAGTCGTTCCAGCAAAGACAGCTTCCATGGATTTGAAATAGGCTACTGAAATCTCATCCTCAAAGGCCACTTCCTTGATGCCCATGTCCTTGACCAAACCAGCTGCCGTTCCCAACTCATCTCGATTGGAAATCACTTCAAAGTCTGTGACAACAGATTGGGCGTAGGTGATATAGCGGTCATCTGTAATCAAAACCTGGCGGCTAGGTGTAATCAGCACCACTCCTGCCGACCCCCAGAATCCTGTCAAATAATAAACATTTTTCAAATTGGTCACATAGAGAGCCTCTATCGACTGCTCTGCCATTTTTCCACGAAGTTTTTCAAGTCGTTTTTGCATAACCTACCTCCAAAGATATTGTAACTATTATAGCAGAAATGCACAGAATTACCAATAAACTTCCAGCAAACAAGAAAAAGCCGCTTGGCGACTTTTTACTTCAACTTAGTTTTCAAATACTGGCCTGTAAAGCTGGCTGGGTTAGCTGCTACTTCTTCTGGCGTTCCTGTCGCAACAACGGTACCACCGCCGACACCGCCTTCTGGTCCCATGTCGATAATGTGGTCAGCTGTCTTGATCACATCCAGATTGTGCTCGATGACCAGCACGGTATTGCCATCATCAACAAAGCGGGCCAAGACCTTGAGCAACTGGGCAATGTCCTCCGTATGCAAACCTGTCGTCGGCTCATCCAAGATATACAAGGATTTACCAGTTGACCGCTTGTGGAGTTCAGAAGCCAATTTCATCCGCTGAGCCTCTCCACCAGATAGGGTAGTTGCTGGCTGACCTAGAGTAACATAGCCCAAGCCCACATCTTGAATGGTACGGAGTTTGCGCTCAATTTTCGGAATGTGTTTGAAGAACTCGACCGCGTCATTGACCGTCATATCAAGGATTTGGGCGATATTTTTCTCCTTGTAATGTACTTCCAAGGTTTCAGAGTTATAACGGTGACCATGGCAGACTTCGCAAGGAACAAAGACATCTGGCAGGAAGTGCATTTCAATCTTGATGATACCATCACCAGAACAAGCCTCACAACGACCACCTTTGACGTTAAAGGAGAAACGTCCCTTCTTGTAGCCACGGATTTTGGCTTCATTGGTCTGGGCAAAGAGGTCACGAATATCGTCAAAAACACCTGTGTAGGTAGCTGGGTTAGAACGCGGTGTCCGTCCAATCGGACTTTGGTCAATGTCAATCAGGCGATCCAAATGTTCAATTCCAGAAATGGACTTGAACTTGCCTGGCTTGTCCGAATTGCGATTGAGTTTCTGTGCAATGGCTTTTTTCAAAATGGAATTGACCAGAGTTGACTTACCAGAGCCAGACACCCCTGTCACCGCTACAAATTTTCCAAGCGGGAAACGAACAGTCACATCTTGCAGGTTGTTTTCCTTGGCACCTGTTACCTCCAGGAATCGACCATTACCAACACGACGTTCCAAAGGAACTGGAATTTCACGTTTGCCAGACAGGTACTGGCCTGTAATGGATTTCTTATTTTTAGCTACTTGGGCAGGCGTTCCAGAAGCCACGATTTCTCCACCGAAGACACCCGCACCTGGACCGATGTCAATCAGCCAGTCTGCCTCACGCATAGTGTCCTCATCGTGTTCTACCACAATCAGGGTATTTCCCAAATCACGCATTTTCTTAAGACTGGCAATAAGGCGGTCATTATCCCGTTGGTGCAGACCAATCGACGGCTCGTCCAGAATATAGAGGACACCTGACAGGTTGGACCCAATCTGAGTCGCCAAACGAATCCGCTGGCTCTCACCACCCGAAAGCGTCCCCGCAGCTCGTGAAAGCGTTAGGTAATTTAGACCAACGTTGTTAAGGAAGGACAGGCGGTCCTTGATTTCCTTGACAATTGGCGTCGCAATGGTGGCTTCATTTTCAGACAAGGTCAGATTTTCAATGACTTGCAAATGATCCGCCACGGACAAATCAGACAACTGTCCTATATGAAGTCCCTGCTCGCCACCAACTTTAACAGACAGGGCTTGGTCATTGAGGCGATAGCCGTGGCATGTTCCACAGGTCAACTCATTCATGTAAGCCTTCATAACCGTCCGAGTATAGTCACTGTTGGTTTCACGGTAGCGGCGATTGATATTGGTAATCAAGCCTTCAAAGGGAATATCGATATCACGCACCCCACCGAACTCATTTTCATAATGGAAATGGAATTCTTTCCCGTCAGAACCGTTGAAAATCAGGTTCTTCTCCTCTTCCGTCAATTCCTCGAAAGGCTTGTCCATGTCCACACCAAAGTGATTCATGGCCTGCTCCAACATCTGAGGATAGTAGTTGGATGAGATTGGATTCCACGGAGCCAAGGCACCGTCACGCAAGGTCTTGCTGGCATCTGGGACAATCAAATCCGTATCCACTTCCAGCTTCATGCCCAAACCGTCACAGTCGCTACAAGACCCAAAAGGAGCATTGAATGAGAATAGACGAGGCTCCAACTCTGGTACTGTAAAGCCACAAACTGGGCAGGCATAGTACTCAGAGAAAAGCATTTCCTTCTCATCCATGGTATCGATGATGACATAACCGTCCGCAATCCGCAGAGCCGCTTCGATAGAATCGAAAAGTCGCGAACGAATACCCTCTTTGATGACAATCCGATCGACCACAACCTCAATGTTATGAGCCTTACTCTTGGACAATTCAGGCACTTCCGACACATCATAGACATCCCCATTGACACGGACCCGAACATAGCCGTCCTTCTGCACCTTCTCAAAAACGGTCTTGTGTTGCCCCTTTTTCTTCCGTACAATCGGTGCTAGAATCTGCAAACGTTGGCGTTCTGGTAATTCCAAAACCTCATCAACGATTTGCTCCACCGAAGAAGCCGCAATGGCCCCGTGCCCATTGATACAGTAAGGCACCCCTACCCGAGCATAAAGCAAGCGGAGATAGTCATTGATTTCTGTTGCCGTTCCAACCGTCGAACGCGGATTCCGCGAGGTTGTTTTTTGGTCAATAGAAATAGCAGGGCTAAGACCCTCTATGGAATCCACATCAGGCTTGTCCATGTTGCCCAAGAACTGACGAGCATAGGCAGACAAGGACTCCACATAGCGACGTTGGCCTTCGGCATACAAGGTATCAAAAGCCAAACTCGACTTACCAGACCCCGACAAACCAGTCACCACCACCAACTTCTCACGCGGAATGGTCACATCAATATTTTTCAAATTATGGGCACGCGCCCCATGAATCACAATATTTTCTTGCATAGTTTAAGATACAAAGGGCGTCAAATGCACAGTCAAAATAGGAAGCTGACGATGTGTCTGAAAGACACAAGGAAGTTTATCTTTTTGACACCGCATTTAGCCCGTGTTCAATTCCTTTCTAAGATACAGAGCCCGTAAAAACGCACCGTCAAAATAGGCGGTAAGTCCGAAATCTGTGATTTCGAAGACGCACCCCCATCAAGACAACTAGTGCTTTCACAGGTTGAAAACCGAAGAAAGCACAGATGTCTACGACACAGAAACCAGTTCCACATGCTTAAACATGAAGAAACCAGCACTTTTTCACACAGCATTTAGGCCGGGTTCAGTTCCTTTCAAAATCAGCTATAAATAGGCACGCATCCTATCCAGCATAAAATATACCCCATTATATCACACTTCAAAAAAATCATTCCGTATTCCTGCATTTTTTGGTATAATAAAGGGTACGTTTACATGCAAGAATGAAAAGGAGGGCACTGATATGAAACAGATTTTTCTATCAACGATGACTGATTTAGAAGAAATCCAAACCTTTGAACCAGGCGCTTGGATCAACTTGGTCAACCCCTCCCAGAGTGAGTCCATGGAAGTGTCCGAGCATTACAAGATTGATATCGCCGATCTGAGGGCACCGCTCGATGCAGAAGAAACTTCTCGTATCACGGTCGAAGATGACTACACCTTGATTGTCGTCGACGTTCCCATCTTGGAAGAGCGGAATAACAAGACCTACTATATCACCATTCCGCTTGGTATTATCCTGACAGATGACGCCATTATCACGACCTGTTTAGAGCCACTGCCGCTCTTTGATCAATTTATCCACAGACGCCTGCGCAACTTCTTTACCTTTATGAAGTCACGCTTCGTTTTCCAAATTCTCTATCGAAATGCCCAGCTCTACCTGTCTGCCCTGCGGACCATTGACCGAAAGAGTGAGGAAATCGAGAAACAGCTCCACGAAGCCACTCGAAATGAAGAACTGATTGTCCTCATGGAATTGGAAAAAACTATCGTCTACTTCAAGGCCTCTCTCAAAACCAATGAACGCCTGGTCAAAAAACTGGCCAGCTCCACCCGCCTCCTCCGCAAATACGAGGAGGATGAGGACTTGCTGGAAGATACCCTGGTCGAAACCCAACAGGCTATTGAGATGGCGGACATCTATGGTTCTATCCTGAACTCCATGACCCATGCCTTTGCCTCAATCATTTCTAACAACCAGAATACCATTATGAAAACCCTGGCCCTCATGACCATCGTCATGTCCATACCGACCATGGTCTTCTCGGCTTACGGCATGAACTTCAAGGACAATATTATTCCCTTCAATGATATTCCCCATGCCTTCTGGTGGATTATCTTGTTTGCCTTTGCTATCAGTTTATCACTAACCTTCTATTTCATAAGAAAGAAATGGTTCTAATCCAAGGAGATTGCTATGTCATTTACAGAATTTAAAGAATTAACCAAGAAAAACCAGGAATTTATCCACATTGCTACCAACCAATTGATCAAGGATGGCAAGACGGATGCCGAAATCAAGGGGCTTTTGGAAGAAATCCTGCCGACCATCATCGAAAAGCAAAAAACAGGCCAAACTGCCCGTAGTCTTTTTGGTGCACCTAGTGAATGGGCCGCAAGCAAGTCTGCTGCTCCCAGCCAAGAAAAGCAAGAAACGGTCGAATACAATGAAAATCCATGGCTCATGTGGCTGGACTCTAGTCTCTTTATGTTGGCCATCATTGCCGGTATCAATGGTCTGATGAATCTCTTTAATCAAGGCGCTCAGTATGGTTTGGTGACCCTGCTGGTTATCGGATTCGGTGTGGGTGCAGGTATGTACTTCATGTACCACTTTGTTTACAGAGAGCAAGCTAAAACCGGTAAACGACCAAATCTACTCAAGGCCATTCTGTTCCTGGGTGTGGCAACTTTGGCCTGGTCTGCAGTCTTCTTCCTGGCTGCCCTAGTTCCAGCCAACCTCAACCCAATTCCTCATCCAATTCTCACTATCTTAATCTGTGCTATTGCCTTCGGAATCCGCTATCTCTTGAAAAAGAAATACAATATCCGCAACGCCATGCAGCCTGTGCAATGATCATTCAATTCCATTTCAACTGTTACAAACTTGCAAACGACGCATAGTAGCCGTCATAGAAAATGCTCAGGTTATCTGATCCATCTACGATATAATCTACACTCCGTTTCGGTGTGATACGAAATATATTTTATACATCCCAGCTGTTGGCCTCCAAAGCTGGGATGTAACTTCTGTTCAATCATTTTTTGTAACACGAAGGTTGGCCACCTGGACGAGCATAGCTACCTGCTCCAAGCAACGACTGCCAAATTGATGAAAACACCATTGACACAATTTATCGAAGGGATCTTCGCTAACATCGTTGTAAACATCGCAGTCTTCATCTCTATGCGTATGAAGGATGATACTGGACGTGTCATTTCCTTGATTTTCATCATCTTCATCTTTGCCTTCCTTGGCTTCGAGCACGTGATCGCTAACTTCTCAACCTTCTCTCTTGCTTTCTTTGCAAATGGCGGAGCTGTCGAGGGAATGACGGTGATGAGCGTATTGATCAACTTCCTCTTCTCAGGTCTTGGAAACTTCGTCGGCGGTGGTATCCTGATTGGCTTCCTTTACAGCTGGCTCAGCAATAAATCAAAACTCTATGTGGACTAAACCACAAAATGGACTGGAATGCCAGTCCTATTTTTTTTTTGAAAAAATTTCTCTCAAATGACTTGACAATTTATTTTAGTGGGTGTATATTTTATATATAGAGAATTTTGATATATATAAAAATCAGTATATAGCAAATATCAACTTAAAAGGCGATCATCATCGAAAGGAGTGAGCCGCATGCATTTTCCCGTACCTGCAGTGCTGACGGAATTTCTCATTATGGCCATTTTAGAATCCAATGATTCCTACGGCTATGAGATCTGTCAGACCATCAAGCTGATTTCCAACATAAAGGAATCCGCTCTCTATCCCATTCTGAAACGCCTGGAACAACAGGATCTCTTGACCACCTATTCTCAGGAATTTCAAGGACGGATGAGGAAATATTATAGTTTAACCCAGCTAGGCCATGAAGAATTGGTCCAACTCAAAGAAGATTGGGATATCTATACGACTACTATCAACGGCATCATAGAAGGGAGTGTCCGCCATGACAAGAACTGAGTACATGGAGCAACTTGAAAAACATTTGAAAAAGTTGCCCCACAAGGAATACTTGGAAGCCAAAAACTTTTTTGAAGAATACTTTGACGAGGCAGGTCCTGAACGTGAAGCCGAAATCATGGAAGAGCTGGGATCTCCTAAGGAAGCAGCCAATGAACTGATCAACAACATGCTCAACCGTCAATTAGAAGATACAGCTCCAACACAAGATGAGACCAATCCTCAAGACAAGCGCTTCTTGCTTACCCTAGCTTTTTTGAGCGCTGCCCTTCTCATTTCTACCTTCTTCCTCTTTGTTGAACCACTGCTTGGAATCATGGGGATCTTCCTGGTCACTATCAGCGCAGCTTTTTACATCGGTAAAAACTTAGAGCAATTGAAACATACACGGAAAACAGTTTGGTTGGCCAGTCTTGCTCTGATTACCCTTCCGATTACCATCCCTCTACTTCTCTTACTGATCGGGGCCTTGTTGGGCTTGGTATTATTAATTGTCGCCTTCATCATTGGTGCATTTGGCTTGGGAGTCGGCTTGATGGTTACTGGTGGTTCCTTGATTTGGGAAGGATTTACCTTGCTATCAAAAGGATTCAATGTCTTCATCATGGGTTTTGGTGCTGGCATATCCTTGTTTGGTGCGGCAATCCTACTCTACCTTTTGACCGGATTTTTCACCTATTGGGCATGGCGCTTGGTCAAAACCTTCTTCCAATGGATCTTGAAACGAGGTAAACGAGCATGAAAAAGAAACTTACGATCGCCCTCATCACGGGCTTTGTCAGCTTGATTTCTGGCTTGATTCTGGTTGGAATTGGATTTTTCTCTGGGGGTCTCAACCGCCTGGAAGAAATCGCAAAGCCAAATCAGGTTCAAACATCCTATACTTCCCTATCAGAAATCCAGATTAAAGATCTTCCGCATTCAGTTACGATCAAGGAATCAACCGATGGACTCTTCCATGTGTCCTATGCCAACTCAAAAAATAACACCCACAACACAGTTGAAGTCACTGAGAAAAATGGCATCCTGGCTCTCAGCTCAAAAAATCCCCAACTGTCCATTCAAGGTATCATGCAGTTTCTCGGGGAAAGATTAGCCGATGACACTATTGACATCTACTCTGTTACCATTGAAGTTCCAACAGGTAAGCAACTGGACAGACTCATTAGCAACAATACCTATAATCGCTACTACGATAGTCTCTACATTGAAAATGTCTATATCAAGGAAATGACCGTCGAGCAAGGCGGGATGCTCTATCTCAACAATGTCCAATTGGAATCAGGTACTGTAAGTAGTTACTATACAAATATCAGTAAATCAACGATTAAAAATACCACTATCTCTGCACAAGGTGACAATATCCATTTCTATCAGACCCAGCTCGAAAATGTTTCTGTTGAAAACTATGGCCAACTGGATTTGATTGAAGGAACTCTCCTAGGAGACAACAAATTCCTCCCACACGAAGACCGAGCTTATACCGTGACCAATATCGATCTGACTGACCAATCATTAGCAGACATCAACCTCCAGATTCAAAATAAGCTTGACTTGAGAAGTCTAGGCGAATTTATGGGCTACCACTACGAGTCAGATGAAGAGTGGGAAACTGCCCAAAGCGAATCAACTCTGATTGACGAAAGTCAGTTGAATGACATTGGTATTTTTACAAGAGACCAGTATGAAAAACTAGAGGTCAAGGAAACAGAAGATGCATTTAGCCTGACGGTTGAGAAAAAAGAAAGTAAAAACAAATTAACCCTTGAAGCAACCAACGCAACTATCAACCTCCGTGATCCAAAATAAATGACCGAACAGATAACAAAGACCAACTTAGGATTCCTAAGTTGGTCTTTTCGTTCTATTGTAGGCAGACTTACTTGCTCGTTAAGCCTTTTTTCAAGCTTCTCCAAAAGCCGATATCATCGGTCTGTAAAATCAAGCCTGCATAGGATTTACCTATAAAGACGATTGCGCCAATCGTGGTCGCTGCGAGAATGAAGAAAGATAGCCAGGTCTCCCAATTACTTGCCCAGCCATTTATCTGGCGAATTGGCATAAAGAAGGAGGACAAAAATGGGATGTAGGATCCGATTTTCACCACCATATGTTCTTGCGCTTGTTGCCCAAAGGTCATGGCCCCTAAAAAGCCGATGATAATCGGATAGATAACCGGTTGAACAGCCTTGTTGACATCTTCTGGTCTCACCACAAGAGAGCCACACAAGGAAGCCAGGGTTACTCCTAGGAGCAGGCCGAAAATAGCAAAGAGAATCATGGTCCAGTCCAAGTTGTCTAAAACAGCTTGCACCAAGACCTGGTTTGACTCAAAGATTTCCTTGGTCAATTCCAATTGTCCTGCTAGGTGATAGGCCAAGATGCCACCTACAAGATAGACTCCCAAATGGGTCGCAATGACGAGGAAGATGCCAAAGATGCGACCATAGAAATAGGTCCAGGCTGGAACACTAGAGAAAATCACTTCCATGATTTTCGTTCCCTTTTCACTGGCTACCTCCTGGGCAGTTGTAGAAGCATAAACAATAGTCATGATGTACATGAGGAAAATCAAGCCAAAGAAAGTAATCATCTGTCCAATTTTTTCCAGCCCCTCTTGGTCACCAACTTCCTCCACATAGGAAGGCTGGATGGCTAGAAATTCCAGCTGAGTTGGTGTCAGTTGAGCATTTGCTTCATTGAGCTGCTGCTGCAAGCTCTCTAGAATAGACTGGAAGGTTTGCTGAACGGATTGAGAAGAGACCTCATTTCCATGATAGGTCGCCTGGTACTGCTGGTCCACTACTGCGACCTTGATATAGCCTTCCAACTCTTCTTCTGAAAGCTGCTGCTTGGCCTCTTCTTCTGTCACAAGAACCAAGTCTAAGTCAAGTGTCGCAAAGGCCATTTGGGCCATAAAGTCCTCACTTACGAGACCAATTTTTTCCGACCCAGCATTCATGCTAGAGCTTGTTAGATAGCCTGATCCCAAAGATAAGCCGAGAAAGAGGAAGGGGGATAGGACCATAAAAACAAAGGACCAGGATTTGACCTGCCGTAGGTAGGTCTCTTTTGCGACTAGGATAAAGGATTTCATTCTGCCACCCCCGATTTGATTTTAAAGATTTCATCAATGGTTGGCGCCTGCTGGTCAAAGGTTGCCAAATAGCGACCACCACTGATTAACTGGAAGAGCTCTGGACCTGCTGCTTCATCGTCTAGGACAAGGCGCCATTTATCGTGATTGGTCATTTGAACAGAGAGGACATGGGGCAGGCCTTCTAGCTGCTCTCTCGGAATATCCGAGGAAACAAAGAGACGGGTCCGACCAAACTGCCGACGAATATCCTGAATGCCTCCATTCAAGACCAGCTGCCCATCTTGGATCATCAAGAGTTGGTCACAGAGTTCCTCCACATTGGTCATGACATGATCTGAAAAGATGATGGTTGCTCCGCGCTCCTTTTCCTCTAAAATCACACGTTTTAGGAGGGCGGTGTTGACAGGGTCCAACCCAGAAAAGGGCTCATCCAAAATAATCAGGTCTGGTTCATGGAGCAAAGTTACAATCAACTGAATCTTTTGCTGGTTTCCTTTGGATAGACTTTTTATCTTGTCTGTCACTTTGCCCTTGACTTCCAACTTTTCCATCCAAAACGGTAGTTTTTCCGCCACTTCCTTGCTGGTCATCCCCTTAAGGCTAGCCAAATACCTGACCTGTTCAAAAACAGAAAGCTTGGGCATGAGGCTCCGCTCTTCTGGTAGATAGCCGATTTTTGAAAACAAGTCTGGCGTGACAGCCTGCTGGTCGAGGGCAATCTCTCCCTCGTAGCTGACAAATCCTAGTAAGGAATGGAAGAAAGTAGTTTTTCCTGCACCATTTTTCCCGACTAGGCCACAAATGGTTCCAGATGGAATAATAAAAGAAATGTCCTTCAAGACTTGCTTGGTCCCGTAACTTTTACATAAGCGACGAACTTCTAACATCTCAACCTCCTTAGAATTGATTGCTTTTATTGTACACCTTTTTCTTGGTATTGTAAATAATGCATGGAAAAAATGATAAAAAATAACAGAACAGAAATCTTCTCTGCTTTTTTCAGAAAATCCTTCGCTATTTTCTTATATTTTCATCATCACAGGCGAATAAATCGTGATATAATGATTACGCAAACGTTTTCTTAAGGAGATCATTATGATAGAAGCGCAGCATTTATCTAAAACCTACTACGTGGTCGATAAGGAGGTGGGGCTAAAAGGCTCGATAAAGGCCTTCTTCAAGCCCAAGAAAAAAGCCATTCAGGCGGTGCAGGATATCTCCCTGTCCATTCAGAAGGGGGAGATTGTCGGTTATATCGGATCCAACGGGTCCGGCAAGTCGACTACGATTAAAATGTTGACAGGGGTGCTACATGCCGATGAAGGCACGGTCACCATTAACGGCCTGGTTCCCAAGGACAATCGCAAGGCGGTCAACAAGCAGATTGGTGTCCTTTTTGGGCAGAAATCACATCTGGATTGGAACCTGCCTGTGCAGGAGTCCTTTATTCTCCATGCCAAGATTTATGATGTACCTGAGGCGGTTTTTCAGGAACGACTGGCACGCTTGATTGACTTGCTGGATTTGGCAGACATTATGAAGCAGTCCATCCGCAATCTGTCTCTGGGACAGCGGGTCCGCTGTGAATTTGCGGCGATCTTCCTCCACCAGCCTTCTGTGGTCTTTCTGGACGAGCCAACCATTGGGCTGGACGCTAGTGTCAAGGAGACCATTCGTTCTTTTATTCGCTACATGAATGAAGAGCACGGCACGACTTTCTTGATTACTTCCCACGATATGAAGGACATTGAAACCCTCTGTGAGCGGATTTTCATCATCGATAAGGGAAAAAAAGTCTACGACGGCTCACTCAGTCAGCTCAAGGAGCGATTTTCTCAAATCAAAACCATTAGTTTTTCTACCGAGCATCCGCTGACCAAAGATATTCAGGCGGCTGGTCTGGAATTTGACCGCAAGGATGATTACCACTTCGACATTCACTATCAGGCTAACCAATGGACCAGTGCCCAGGTCATCACCTTGGTCTTTGAGCAGATCGAGGTCGATGATGTGACCATGAAGGAGCTGGAAATTGAGTCCATTGTCCGTCAGATTTACGAGGAGGGCATTCATGCATAAGTACCTCTACATGACACGGCTGACTATGATGACAGCCCTGCAGTACAAGGCCTTTTTCCTGGCTTCTTTCGTATCTGTGCTAGCACGGATTTTGGTGTCTCTCTTTGTCTGGAAGACTATTTTCTTCACACAGCCTGAGGTCAATGGTTACACCCTCCAGACCTTTACCACCTATATCATCTTCGCTAGCCTCTTGGCAAGCCTCAACTCCTTTTCAATCGGTGAAGACCTGTCTTATTCGATTTTACAAGGACAGATTGCGGGAGAATTTTTACGACCCTACTCTTTTATCCTCTCCCTCTTCTTCAAGGACTTGGGGACAAAATTGATTGAACTCTTCAAGTTTTTGGTGGTCTTTCTGCTGATTCTCTTGGTGCAGAGTGATTTTTACCTACCCGATGGAAAGACTATACTGGTCTTTCTCCTGTCTGCTATCTTGGGGATGTTTATTGTGCAACTCTTAGACTTGGCTTTTGGTTTTGCGACTTTCTTTACGGTCAATGCTTGGGGAGTCATGCTGCTACGCATGGGCCTCTTCAACCTGTCATCCGGAGCCCTCTTACCGCTCAGCTTTTACCCTGAAAAAGTCGAAAAAGTCCTGAGCTTCATGCCCTATAACTACGCGATCAATGTGCCTATTTCTATTCTCTTAGGCCGGGAAACAGACCTGTCCTTGCTAGGCTTGCAGTTGCTCTGGTTACCTGTCCTTGCTGGCTTTATCGCGGCTCTATGGTCCCAAGCCAAGCGAAAAATTGTCATTTTTGGAGGCTAGGATGAAAAAGTATATCGGTCTTTATTTGTACAATGTCAAGGTCTTCATGATGGCCCAGATGTCTTTTCGGGTAGATTTTTTCATCGGTCTGGTCTCGTCTTTGGTGGAGCAGGTGGTCTATCTGATTTTCCTCAATGTCCTTTTTAGTAATATCAAGGAGATTGCAGGCTTTAACTACGGGCAGATGCTGTTTATCTATGGAATGGCGACGGTGGGGCGGTCGGTCCACTTGATTTTCTTTGATAATCTGTGGATGTTTGGTAGCCGCTATATTCGACGTGGGGAGTTTGAACGCCTGCTTCTGCTGCCAGTCAATCCGCTCTTTCAGCTGGTTTGTGAACGAATTCAACCTCAGGGCATTGGGACTACCTTGATTGGTGGCGTGGCTCTCTGGCAGTCTTCGCAGATTTTGGGCTTGGAATGGTCGATTTGGAAGATTCTCTTGTTGGTTTTTATTGCCATTTGCATCGGTCTGCTCTATGCGGCAATTCAGCTGGGACCAACAGCTCTTGCCTTTTGGATCGTGGAATCCTTCCCTCTCACCATGGGGATTTTTGCACTCAACCAAATGGCCCAATACCCTCTCAATATCTATCCAAAAGTCATTCAATTCCTACTGATTTTTGTCTTTCCCTATGCCTTTACCGCCTACTTCCCAGCCCTCTACTTCCTGGACCTCTCCATGTGGGGCCTCGCACTCCCACTTGTTGTTGCCATCATCTTTACGATTAACTATAAGCTCTTCCGCTATGGTATGACCAAGTTTACGAGTGTTGGTGGTTGACGGAGCCTGGGAAGAGGCTCCATCAAGTTGGAGATAGAGGCGACCAGAGTCGGCTGTCATTAACAAGTCTACAGATAGACTTGTTCAAGTTGGAGATAAAAGCTAGCGACAGCTAGCCACAGAATGAAGACAAACATCTCGATTGATGTTTGTCTTTTTCTGTTTATTGGTCTGATAGTCGGTCTTTTTGCCAGAATCGTGGCTATTTGTACAATATAAAAAGGCTTCCCTGCCCTCATTTTTACCAATTTCTTGAGATTTAAGCACGCCAAAGTCAGTCCAACCTTATCTTCCATTTTGGACTTGCCTTTCTCTCTTGTATAACGAAGATTGTGGTACTCGTTGGCTGTCCCAAAGAGGCGTTCAATCTCCTCACTGCGCAATTGTGCTTCTCAAGTTTAACGAGCACAAGTAAAAACGACCTATCAGTGTTGAACCTATCTAGTTTCTAGGGGGCTAGCTAAATAGGGCTTTGAAGCTCCTAATTCGCTCTCATATTTTCAAGCTCATGAAAAAATCGCCACACCGGGCGATTTTTTTAATCTTCATTTACGAATGGTAGCAAGGCCATAACGCGAGCACGTTTGATAGCTGTTGTTACTTTACGTTGGTTTTTAGCTGAAGTTCCAGTTACACGACGTGGAAGGATTTTTCCACGTTCTGAAATGAAACGGCTAAGAAGCTCAGTATCTTTGTAATCAACATATTCAATTTTGTTAGCTGCGATATAGTCAACTTTTTTACGGCGTTTGAAACCGCCACGACGTTGTTGAGCCATGTGTTTTTCTCCTTTATATATTTAGTATCGACCTAAAATGGTAGGTCATCGTCTGAAATATCCATTGGGTTTGATGCACCAAATGGACTTTCTTCTCGAGCGAAGTTCGGTGTAGATTGTGCAGGTGCTTGATAAGGTGAATTGTAATCATTGCCACCAGCAAATGAATTGCCAGCAGAATATCCGCCACCTTGACCTTCACGGGCAGTACGGCTTTCCAAGAGTTGGAAACTTTCTGCAACTACCTCAGTTACATAAACGCGTTGCCCTTGCTGATTGTCGTAACTACGGGTCTGAATGCGACCAGTCACGCCAATGAGAGCACCTTTCTTAGCCCAATTCGCCAAATTTTCAGCTTGTTGACG
This sequence comes from Streptococcus sp. A34, assembly GCF_043674115.1. Classification (NCBI taxonomy): domain Bacteria; kingdom Bacillati; phylum Bacillota; class Bacilli; order Lactobacillales; family Streptococcaceae; genus Streptococcus; species Streptococcus sp. A34. Next base: position 23,383 of record NZ_JBIMJM010000029.1, read on the forward strand.
CCAGATAACTACGTTGATAAAGTCCGCTTCACGCTCGCCATTTTGATTTTTAAAATTACGGTTAACTGCAAGTGTAAAAGTCGCAACAGCTTGGTTTGACGGAGTGTAACGAAGTTCTGCATCGCGGGTCATGCGACCAACCAATACTACATTATTTATCATATAAAACCTTCTTACGCGTCAAGTTTCACAATCATGTGACGAAGAATGTCGCCGTTGATTTTTGACAAACGGTCAAACTCTTTAAGAGCTTCGTCGTTAGTCGCTTCAACGTTAACGATGTGGTACAAACCTTCACGGAAATCTTGGATTTCGTAGGCAAGGCGACGTTTTTCCCATGCTTTTGATTCAACGATTGTTGCACCGTTGTCAGTCAAAATAGAGTCAAAGCGTGCTACCAAAGCGTTTTTAGCTTCTTCTTCAATGTTTGGACGAATAATATAAAGAATTTCGTATTTAGCCATTGATATGTTCCTCCTTTTGGTCTAATGCCCCCAGGTCCTAGCCTGTGGGAAGTGAGGGATACTCACAAGAAACTATTATATCATATTTGGACCAAATAGCAAGCAAAACATCCACAAAATACACAAGAAAAGAACAGTCAGACTGCTCTTCTCATGGATTATTCTACACTAAATAGATATGGATAGACTGGTTGGTTTCCTTGATGGATTTCAACCTCTACATCTTCAAATTTCTCTTCCAATTGATCAGCAAGGACTTGTGCTGTATCCTCGTCACCATCCTCACCAATATAGATAGTCACGATTTCACTATCTTCATCCAACATTTTATCAAAGGTAGCAACAAGCGTCTCCATCATATCTGGATTAGAAACCACAATCTTGCCATCAACCATACCCAAGTTATCATTTTCATGAATTTCCAGACCATCGATAGTTGTGTCACGGACTGCAGTTGTCACGCTACCACTTTTCACTTCTGCAAGTGATGCCGTCATCGCTTTAAAGTTGCTGTCCAAATCACGACTTGGATCAAAGGCAAGCAAGCTAGTGAAGCCTTGTGGTAGAGTCTTGGTTTCTACCACCTTAACCGCCACTTCAGCAACTTCTGCTGCAGTCTGAGCCGCCATCAAGATGTTCTTGTTGTTTGGCAACAAGATGACATTGCGAGCATTGACCAATTCAATAGCATTGACAAAATCCTCTGTTGAAGGGTTCATGGTCTGACCACCTGAAATCACATAATCAACGCCTTGTGATTTGAAGATCTCTGTCAATCCTTCTCCAGCTGCAACAGCGATAATGCCGTATTCTTTTTGCTCAGCTGGTTTTTGGTAGGCTTCTTCTTTTTCAACTTGCGCTTCATGTTGTTCACGCATATTGTCTACTTTTACCTTGACTAAGCTACCATATTGGAGACCTGCTTGCATAACCAAGCCTGGATCTTCTGTATGGACGTGAACTTTTACAATTTCATCATCATTGACTACAAGGAGTGAATCTCCTAGGTCGTTGAGGTAGTTACGGAATTCTTCATAATCAAAGTCTTTCACATAAGTAGGACCTTGGCGAAGGGCAACCATGATTTCCGTACAGTAACCAAAGGTAATGTCCTCAGTCGCTACATGACCAGCAACTGACTTGTGGTGTTCTGCATTAATCATTTCTGTCATGACTGCTGGAGTTGCTTCAAAATCCTCAGAAGCAATGTATTCACCAGTCAAAGCTGACAAGAAACCTTCGTAGATATAAACAAGACCTTGACCACCAGAGTCAACAACCCCAACTTCTTTCAAGACTGGAAGCATATCAGGTGTTTTCTTGAGGGCACGGTTGGCACCTTCAAGAGTTGCACGCATGACTTCAATGGCATCATCTGTTTCTTCTGCTTTTTTTAGGGCAGCCGTCGCTGCACCACGAGAAACGGTCAAAATGGTACCCTCAACTGGCTTCATAACGGCCTTATAAGCCACTTCTACACCATGTTGGAAGGCCTGTGCCAAATCCTTACCATCTAATTCAACCTTGCCTTTAACAGACTGGCCAAAACCGCGGAACAATTGTGACGTAATAACGCCAGAGTTTCCGCGAGCACCCATGAGTAAACCTTTTGATAAGATTTGAGCGACTTCACCAACTGTATTTGCTGGCTTATCCGCAACTTCTTTGGCTCCATTGGTAATGGTCATACCCATATTGGTACCAGTATCCCCATCTGGAACAGGGAAAACATTAAGTGAGTTGACGTATTCAGCTTGTTTATTCAGACGAGTTGATGCTGCCTGCACCATTTCTTGAAATAAACTAGTAGTAATTTTAGACACAATTATTCTCCTACGACTTTAATATTTTGGATGAAAACATTAACGGCATCCACAGAGATACCCAATTGATTTTCCAAGTTGAACTTGACACGTTCTTGGATATTGCGAGATACTTCACTGATTTTTACACCGTAGCTCATAACAGTGTAGACATCAACTGCAATACGACCATCTTCCAAGGTCTTGATGACAACGCCCTTGGCATAGTTTTCCTTTCTCAAAAGAGCCTGGAAATTGTCTTTGATGGCGGATTTGCTAGCCATGCCGACCACACCAAAAATCTCGGTCGTAGCTCCACCGACAACTGTGGCAATCACGTCGTCAGTCAATTCAATTTGGCCGTCTTTTGTATTGATTTTAACAGTCATATTACTTTACCTCAAATAGTTTTATCACTCCATTTTACCATACTTTCGCCATTCTGTAAAAAACAAGCTTGTGACAGCAGACGGAAGACTAGGTTTCTTTGGCAAAAAAAAATAACCCAAAAGGGTCATTTCTTAAACGCGTTCTACTTTACCTGATTTAAGGGCACGAGCTGAAGCCCAAACTTTTTTAGGTTTACCGTCAATCAAAACAGTAACTTTTTGAAGGTTTGGTTTAACTGCGCGTTTAGTTTGGTTCATTGCGTGTGAACGGTTGTTACCTGATACAGTCTTACGACCAGTGAAATAACATACTTTAGCCATTGTATCTTCCTCCTCATTTGATCAAATATATCGGATGTGCTAGCACCACATACCATACTATTCTAACAGAAAAGAATGAAGTTGGCAAGGAATATTTTTATTTTTTTCTTTCGACAGTTCTCCAAGAATATTGAAGCCTGTCTATCAGACAGAATTGACATTTGACCAAGCTTGTTTCAAATCTTCTAAGGACAAGCCATTGAAAAAACGGATTTCCTTGTTCGCAATCAGAGATTGCTTCACAGAATAGGACTGTTTGAAACAGTAGATTAGATAAAACTCAAAAAACCAACCTTGCGGTTGGTTTAGATAGCATTACTTATATAACATTAAGCTTTGTTTGCTGAACCAAATACGTCGATTCGCTCTTCAACAGATGCTTGGATAGCTTTTACGCCGTCAGCCAAGAATTTACGTGGGTCAAAGAGTTTTTTCTTGTCGTATTCTGCTTCGTTTGCTTCATAAGCTGCTGCAAACTTACGAGTTGCGTTTGCAAATGCGATTTGACACTCAGTGTTAACGTTAACTTTAGCAACACCCAATTTGATTGCTTCTTGGATTTGTGCATCTGGAATACCAGAACCACCGTGCAATACGATTGGGAAACCTGGTACAGCCTCTGTCAATTTACGCAAGTGGTCAAGGTCAAGACCTTCCCAGTTTTCTGGGTATGGACCGTGGATGTTACCGATACCAGCTGCCAAGAAGTCAATACCAGTTGCAACCATTGCTACTGCATCTTCGATTGGAGCCAATTCACCAGTACCAACGATACCGTCTTCTTCACCACCGATAGTACCAACTTCAGCTTCAACTGAGATACCTTTAGCGTGTGCCAATTCTACAACTTCTTTTGCTTTTGCAAGGTTTTCTTCTACTGGAAGGTGTGAACCGTCAAACATGATAGAAGTGTAACCAACTTCGATACACTCAAGTGCATCTTCGTAGTGACCGTGGTCAAGGTGAATAGCAACTGGAACTGTGATGTTCATTGACTCGATCAAGTTTGCGATCAAGTTGCGAGCTACTTTGTAACCACCCATGTACTTAGCCGCACCCATAGAAGTTTGGATAAGAACTGGAGCTTGTTTTGCTTCTGCTGCACGCAAGATAGCTTGAGTCCACTCAAGGTTGTTTGTGTTAAATCCACCAACTGCATAACCGTTGTCACGCGCTGCTTGGACAAATTTTTCTGCTGAAACTAATGGCATTCTAAGAGCCTCCTAATATTTTTTGGGAGTCGTCCCCCATACCCTCTTATTTTAACACGATTCTCAAAAAAATGCTAGCTGAAACTGTATCCGTATGAGAAAATTTTCACATAACTTTCAGGCACAAAAAAAGACTGGTTAAACCAGTCTGAAAGTTCTATGCGGAGAGAGGGACTTGAACCCTCACGACCTAAAGCGGTCACAGGATCCTTAATCCTGCGCGTCTGCCAATTCCGCCATCCCCGCTGAACACTAGATAAGTATATCACGGGGTAATACCCTTGTCAACACTTTTTTGAAAAAAAGTTTATATTTATTACTTTCCCGCGTTGTAGGCAAATTTCAATTCCGAGTTAGCCACCTATAAGAAATTCTCTCGGTGACTTGTAGCCCAAACATTTTTTGGGATA
>NZ_JBIMJM010000002.1:0-125666 GCF_043674115.1 Streptococcus sp. A34
GTTTTGGTAGAGGGTACGACTTCTTCAGAATGGCTTGCTTTATAAGTCTGAACAAAACTATCTACGCTATGGAGACGAACGTTAGCCTTCAAGGCATCTCCTAATTGTTCAATGAACCTAGCGGAGCAATCATTCAACTTGAGATAAGAACACTTTCGGCGATTGGTCTCATATACACGTTGTCCACTATCAGCGAAATAGGCGCTGAAATAAGTTCGTTTCCCATTTTTATCCTGTACCTGATCTACTGAACCACGTTTGATTTCTCGACAGATTGTAGACCGGTGACGACCCAGAAGCCGAGCGATTTCAATTGGTTTCTTTCCCATTTTAAGATAAGCTGCAATTTCACCACGTTCTGTGGCTGAGAGATGAGAATAGGATGAGTTTCTGGTAGAATGAGTGTTGGACATGTTCATCTGCTTTCTATACTGAGTTGGGGAATTCTAGTATATCAGACGAACATGTCTTTTTTGTTGCACTTCATTTTACAACGCGGGTAATTTATCAAAAACGTTTTGAAGCAATCAAAGTTCGCTCTATCCAACCCCAAAAGAGCTATCCCCAGCTCTTTTGAGCCATACAGGCTCGGGTGGCGAATTGTTTCATTCCTGAGCCCCTCTCAAGGCCTCAAACTTGGCTTTCATGGTTGGATTGTTACGGGTTAGCTTTTTGACCGTGACGTCATCCAGTTTGTTATTGGCCAAACGGAGCTGATTTTCTGAAGTTGTCAGAGCAGCTTTGACTGCCTCCATCCGCTTGATAGCCTTATCAATCTCGTCAATAGCCTTTTGGAAATTGGTACTGGCTGACTGGTAGTTCTTGGCAAAGGCTGTTTTGAAGGTCGCCAAATCTTCTTCAAAATGGGTAATATCGATATGCTGTTCTCTGACTAAAGCCAACTCCTGCTTGTACTTCAAACTGTTGAGCGCAGCATTTCGCAAAAGCCCTATCAACTGAATAAAGAACTGGGGACGGACCACGTACATCTTCTCGTACTTGTGGCTGACATCCACGATACCCGTGTTGTAGTAATCATTGTCCGCCTCCAACATGGTCACCAAAACCGCATACTCACAGTCCTTCTCCCGACGGTCCTTATCCAGTTCCTTGAAAAAGTCCTCATTCTTGTGCTTCTTGACCGTATCGTCCGCCTCGTTCTTCATCTCAAACATAATGGAGATGATTTCGACACCATTTTCATCCGTCTCGCGGTAGATGTAGTCGCCCTTGGACCCACGCGCCGACACTTGATTATCTTTTTCAAAATAAGCATTGGGAAAGGCTAACTGTCGAACCTTATTGAACTCCGACTCAGCATACAATTCCAAACTTTCACCGATAGCCTTGGTCGATTGCTGGGCCTTGAAGTTCTTATAGAACTCTACCTGCTCGCTAGCCGCCTTGAGCTGAACCTCATACTCCTGCCGAGTGGTCGCCAGCGCCAATTCCTGCTTTTGCTCCTGCAAAACCAAGGCATTCTGGGCCGCATCCCGCTCCTTCTCAACCTGAGCCACTGCCTGCTGCAACTCCAAATCCTTGGCTAGCTCGATTTGCCCCAACTGAGCCTTGAGTTCTTGGATTTCTTGGTCTTTTTGGGAAATAGCAGAGCTGATTTCAAGTTCCGACTGACTAGTCAGTTTGTCCAGCTGAGCCTGAAGTGCCATCAACTCCTTATCCTTTTGAGCAACAGCAGAGCTGACCTCATGTTCCGTCTGACTAGACACCTGCTCAACCTTAGCTGTCAATTCTAAAATAGCCTTATCCTTGTCAGCCAATTTAGCCTGCAAGTCATTTTCAGCCTTCTGAGTCAGCAACTCTGTCTCACGCGCCAAACGATCATGAACTTCCTTATCAAACTCCACACCACGAACCTGAGCCAAAAGCTGGCTGTATTCTGTTTCATTAACTTGAAAAGCCGTTCCACAATGCGGGCAAGTAATTTGTTGCATGGTAATTCCTTTCATTTATATTCTTTTATCATGTGTGCAAACAATAATGTCGCTTACTCGTTTTTTCACTTCCTGCGTATTAACCTTATCAAATTATAACAACCATATACAAGTCCAAGGAAAAAAATAAAATAGAAGAAGCGAAAAATATTTCGTGGTTCTAGCCAAAACAGTCGATAGAGGACACAAATAGCCACGACTAGAAACCACCGCCAGCCCCAGGTCATTTTTCTTTTTATGAACCACTCCAACCAATCCTCTCCAGAATTGTACCTTGTTTCATAATACTCTTCTCTCAATCGGGCCCACCATTTCATCTTACTCAATCTCCTAGTCTTCTATCGTTTCAGTTCTTCTTCCAAAAATGCAGCCCATTTTTCCTGCAAAGGCAGATGGTCCGGTAAGTCCTGTCCTTGCAAGAGAAGTTGAATACATTCATGCTGGACCAGCCAACCGGTCATATCTTTTTCAGCCGTCGCAAATTCATTGCCAAAATCCTTAGGAATGATTTCCTCAAAGGCAATGTGACTCCCACCTTCTTGCTCTGTCAGAATAAAACCAACCCGAGCAGTATCCCAAGTATAGACAATCTCATGCGGTTCGCGATAGGCCAACAAGTCCATCTCCTCACGGAAATCCTCCATTTCAAAGACCAACTTTTGTCCTTCAATATGGAGTTCTGGAAACCATTTGGCAAAACCAGCGTCTGTAGCCAGTAAATCCCATGTTTCTGTCAAAGATGCAGAAACGGAGTATGCCACATTTAATTGATAGTGTGTAGAGGTTGTAGTAATTGAAATTTTCATATGTCTAGTATAGCAAAAAATCTCTAAAAAATGAAAAAACACCAGCAAAGCCAGTGTCTAACTGTTCCTTCCCCTCACTGAGACTAGGATACGTCTCGCAAGAGGATTGACAATAAAATAACTTAAGGGAAGTGATAGAATAATATTTCTCAAAAAGCGGAAACCATAAATCGGTAAATGAAAGGGAAGGTGACTCATATACATGCCAAATACTCCCATAATTAACCCCATTGCAACAGACCGAAAACTAATCATAGCAAAGGAAATATGCTTTTCAGAAGGTAATTTTGGTCCGATGAAATTGATCCATCTGAGGGCTAAAGGATTGACAAATTGCGATGCTATAAAAGAGACAACCACTCCCAAGAAATAAGATGGCAACAAAATAGGTAGTTGCAAGCGACCTGCCCACCATAAATTATAAACAGTCATTACAAATCCCATCATCGCTGACATTAACATGCCAAAAAACAAGCGTTCCTTTCGATTTTGAGGCATAAACTACTCCTCCTATACAGCTTCGTTAGTTATAGTATAACACAAATCACTAATTATTGGTATTGATTGATAAGAAAAGCCTGAATCGCTCCAGGCTTATTACTCAAAGAATTTATAGTAATCTTCCAATTGCATTTCCGCTTTTTGCTGGCGATTGAGGTCTTGGATAATTTGACCATCCTTCATGACAATCAAGCGATTGCCAAAGTTAAGGGCATCCTCCATCTGGTGAGTGACCATAAGGGCAGTCAGCTCCTGGTCGGCAATCAGGCTATCCGTCAAATTCATGAGGGACTGGCTGGTCTTTGGATCAAGGGCCGCCGTGTGTTCATCCAAGAGCAACAGCTCTGGCTTAACGATAGAGGCCATTAAGAGGCTGAGAGCCTGACGCTGGCCACCCGATAATAAACCAACTGGAGTGGCGATATGCTTTTCCAGACCATTGCCAATTTTTTCTAGGGTCACCTCAAACTCTTCCAAATACTGGGGAAGTTGCCGAGGAACCAACCCACGACCTTGGCCACGGTACTTAGCAATCAAAAGATTTTCCGCCACAGTCATCCGAGGTGCCGTTCCCATCTTGGGATCCTGAAAGACCCGGGACAGGTACTTGGCCCGCTTTTCCGCTGGCCACTTGGTCACATCCTCGCCCAAGATAGACACTGTTCCACTGGTCAAGGGCAGGGTACCTGCTATGACATTGAAGAGGGTGGACTTACCAGCACCATTGCCACCGAGAATAGTGATAAAATCCCCTTGGTAGATAGTCAGATTGACATCCTTTAGAATCACGCGCTCCTGGTCCAGGCCATTGTTGACCACCACACGCGCATTTTTTAGTTCAACGATTGCATTCATTTGGTCAATCTGGCTCCTTTCAGGATGTTATTTTTGATTTCAGGGACCATGAGGCAGACTGCCAAGATGAGGGCCGAGAAAATGCGGAGGTAGCTGGTATTGATTCCCAGGGAAATCACACCCAAAATCAAGAATTGGTAGAAAATCGCTCCCACCACAATGGTGATAAAACGCTCTGCCATTGTCACATTATCAAACAAAACCTCACCGATGATGAGACTGGCCATGCCAACCACGATGACACCGATACCGCGCGAAACGTCCGCGTAACCCTCCTGCTGGGCGATGAGGGCACCAGCAAGGGCAATGACCCCATTGGAGAGGATCAGACCCATAAGCTCCATACGGCTGGTATGAATGCCAAAACTGCGTGCCATGTCGGGATTGTCACCCGTAGCGATAAATGCCTGACCCAGGCGGGTATTTAGGAAGAATAGCAGAGCAGAGATGACAGCCACAACTGCCATCAGGCCTAGTATCAATCCATTTGTCTCCCTATCAAAAGGCAGGAGGTCCTGCAAACTCTTGATATTGAGCAAGCCCAGATTGGCCCGCCCCATGATGAAGAGCATAATGGAATGGCAGGAAGACATAACCAGAATCCCCGACAAGAGGGTTGGAATTTTCCCCTTGGTATACAGGAGACCGGTCACAAGCCCTGCCAAACAGCCTGCCAAAACAGCAGCTAAGGTCGCCAGAATCGGGTGGACACCCTGAGTAAGTAAGGTCACAACCACGGCTCCGCCCAAGGGAAAGGAACCCTCTGTCGTCATATCTGGAAAGTTCAAAATACGGAAGGTCATGAAGATACCAAGACCAAGAATGGCCCAAAGCAGGGCCTGGGAAATGGTGGAAAGGATCATAATTCTCTCTAAAATTTCGTTTATTTAATCACGCGGCTTGCTTTTTCAACAATCTCCGCTGGAAGGGTAAGGCCAAGTTCATCAGCTACTTTTTGGTTGACGACAACGGTACCTTGGTTAAAGACTTCAACTGGTGTGTCAGCTGTTTTGGCACCGTCAAGAACCTTGGCAGCCATTTTACCAGTAGCAACACCTAGGTCAAATTGGCTGAGGGTTACAGATGCGATACCGCCACCTTCGACCATATCCTCTACAGAAGTATAGATTGGTTTTTTAGACTTGTTGGCTGCAGAAACGACTGTTGAGAAAGCCGATGCAATGGTATTGTCAACTGGTGTGAAGAAGGCGTCTACCTTGGTTGAGGCAACTTCTACTGTTGAAGCAATTTCGTTTGAAGAAGGAACTGCATACTCGATAACTTCATAGCCTGCTGCCTCAGCTGCCGCCTTAAATTCAGCAACTTGGGCCTTTGAGTTGTCCTCGTTTGATGAGAAGAGAGCACCGATTGTTTTTGCCTCCGGAGTGATTTGTTTAATCAAGTCAATAGTATCTGCTACTGGTGTTTGGTCAGAAACGCCAGTGATATTGCCACCAGGATTTTTCAAATCAGCAACCAAGTTGGCACCGACCGGATCGGTTACAGCTCCCATGATAATCGGTAGGTCGCTGGTTGCGTTGGCTAGGCCTTGGGCGGCTGGTGTCGCGATACCAATCAAGAGTTGGTTGCCGTTGTCTACCAATTTCTTACTCATGGTCTGAACCTGTGACTGGTCACCTTCTGCATTCATAAAGTCGATTTGTATGTTGGCATCCTTATCGTAGCCGCCTTCTTTGAGACCAGCTTCGATCCCTTTGTAAATTTCGTCCAAGGAAGCGTGGGTCACATATTGGAGAACTCCGATTTTAACGGTTTGAGATTCCGTCCCAGTCTCTGTTGTGGTCTCTTGTTTATTCTGATTTGAAATCACTACAGCTACAATAATCGCAAAAAATGCAATCAACACACCCATCAATTTTTTATTTTTCATCATAAACCTCTTTCTTATTAAAACAATTGTATCTATTTCGTCAATTCAAGATCTGTATGCTACGCCATCGTTTCATCATAATGTAATCTCCTTTGTATAGAAAAAGCCCACGCATACTAAAATCGTATGCGAGGGCGTCAATGACACGGTGCCACCTCACTTATGGGAATGTCTAGAATCCTCCCATATCTCATCTCCTCAAACAAGGAGTTGCACTGTAAGGTGTGCCAACCGAACTATCATTGTTTTAAGTTCATTTGCATGACTGTTTTGACTGAGTACTTTGTTAGCTCTCCTTGCTATACCGCCAGTATAAGCTGCGTCGACCTGCCTCGTACTCAGCCAAAACAGTCTACACAAAGTATTTATGCCAAACAATCTCATCAGCCCATTTCATAAGACTCCGCCGCCCGTTTCCACCAACCACAGGCTCCCTAAAGACTTCTGTCCTACTACTTCTTCTGATTACATAAGATTATAGATGGTCTTGGAGGATTTGTCAAGGATTTTGAACAAATTTTCTGAAAATTCCTTAACATGTTGTCAGCCCCCAAAATATGCTATACTAGAAAAAGCTAGATTCCAGGAAGAGAAAGAGGTCTACCATGTCTTTTGACGGATTTTTTTTACATCACATGACGGCTGAGTTAAAGGCCAATTTAGAAGGGGGGCGGATTCAGAAAATCAACCAGCCATTTGAGCAGGAGATTGTCCTCAATATCCGCAGCAACCGTCAGAGCCATAAGCTGCTCCTGTCCGCCCATTCGGTTTTCGGACGGGTTCAGCTGACCCAGTCGGACTTTACCAATCCCAAAGTACCCAATACCTTTACCATGATTCTACGGAAATACTTGCAGGGGGCCATTATCGAGGAGATTCGTCAGTTGGACAATGACCGCATTTTAGAATTTTCGGTGTCCAACAAGGACGAGATTGGCGACCATATCCAAGTTACCTTGGTCGTGGAAATCATGGGCAAGCACAGCAATATCATCTTGGTGGATAAGTCTGAGCAGCGAATTATCGAGGCTATCAAGCACGTTGGTTTCTCGCAAAATTCCTACCGAACTATTTTGCCAGGTTCCACCTACATTCTTCCACCCGAGACGCATTCTCTCAATCCATACACGGTGTCTGACGAGAAATTGTTTGAAATCTTATCGACTCAGGAACTGAGTCCGAAAAATCTCCAACAGGTCTTTCAAGGTTTGGGTCGGGATACGGCTTCTGAACTGGCCAGTCACTTACAGACAGACCGCCTCAAGAACTTTCGTGCCTTTTTTGACCAGGCTACACAGCCTAGCTTAACGGACAAGTCCTATGCTGCTCTGCCATTTGCCAATAGCCCTGAAAACCAGCCACAATTTGAGAGCCTGAGCAGTCTGCTGGACTTCTACTATCAGGACAAGGCGGAGCGGGATCGGGTGGCCCAGCAGGCCAATGAGCTGATCAAGCGGGTGGCCAGTGAGTTGGAGAAGAATCGCAAGAAACTGGTCAAGCAGGAGCAGGAATTGGCGGATACGGAGACGGCGGAGTTGGTGCGGCAAAAGGGTGAGCTCTTGACCACCTATCTGCATCAGGTACCCAACGACCAGGCTAGTGTGACCTTAGACAACTACTATACGGGCGAGGAGTTGGAGATTGAGTTGGATGTGGCTCTTACTCCTAGCCAGAACGCCCAGCGGTACTTCAAGAAATACCAGAAACTCAAGGAGGCGGTCAAGCATCTGACCAGCTTGATCGAGGAAACCAAGGCGACCATTATCTATCTGGAGTCTGTTGATACCATGCTGGGACAGGCTAGTCTGGCAGAAATCGATGAAATCCGTGAGGAATTGATTGAAACAGGCTACCTCAAACGTCGCCACCGTGAGAAAATCCATAAACGCCAGAAGCCTGAACGTTACTTGGCGACGGACGGGAAGACAATTATTTTGGTTGGGAAAAATAACTTGCAAAATGATGAGCTGACCTTCAAAATGGCCAAAAAAGGCGAACTCTGGTTCCACGCTAAAGACATTCCAGGCAGTCATGTGGTCATCACCGATAACTTGTACCCCAGCGACGAAGTCAAGACAGACGCGGCAGAGCTGGCTGCCTACTTCTCCAGGGCTAGACATTCTAACTTGGTTCAAGTTGATATGATTGAAGCTAAGAAGCTCCATAAGCCAACAGGTGGTAAGCCAGGTTTTGTGACCTACCGTGGTCAGAAAACCCTGCGCGTGACACCGACAGAAGAGAAAATAAAAAGCATGAAAATCTGATGATTTTCATGCTTTTTAAAACCTGTGTTCACAAGCAAAGTATATTTAGAAAAGAGATAGTTTTTTACAAATCAAGTCTGTTTTTTGATGCAATACTGACTGTATTTCGAGAAAAACGAACGCTGAGTGGCAGAAAACTAGCCTTAGCTAAAGATGCTGAGCTGTGAATACAGGTTTTATTTTATTTCGGAAACTTCACCTTCATCACAGTTCCCTGACCTAACTGGCTTTGGACGTGGATGGTAGCGCCGTGGACTTGAAGGGCGTGTTTGACAATGGAGAGACCGAGACCAGTACCGCCCACTTGTTTGGAACGGCTCTTGTCGGCCCGATAAAAGCGCTCAAACATGCGTTCCTGATCTATCGGTGAGATGCCCAGACCAGTATCTTCTACGACCAGGCTAATGGCCTCATCTGTCTGACTGAGACTAACATGGACCTGTCCATGCTCGGTATTGTATTTAATGGCATTGTCACACAGATTAAAAATAATAGACTGGAGCAGGACAGGATTTCCATGATAGGAAATCTGGGGACCCGTAAAGCTCAAAGCGATATTTTTCTGCACCGCCTTGTCTTCCAGACCAGCCAAAACCTGCTGGACCAGGTCAGTCAATTGCACATCCTCTTTTCGGATATGTCTACCTTCATCCAACTGGGCCAATTGGAGAATATCCTCTACCAGTTGAATCATGCGCTGGGATTCCTGGTGAATCTTCTCGGCAAAGACGACAACATCATCTGGCGAGGCAATGCGCGACTGCAGGATTTCAGAATAGCCAGATAGAATGTGGAGCGGTGTCCGCAATTCGTGGGAAACCGTCGCTGTAAACTCCCTCCGCAATTTTTCCAGATAATACTGCTCGGTCACATCGAAAAAGAGAAGAACGGCCCCTGATTGCTGCTGCTCCGACCAAATCGGACGTCCGATGACCTTGTATTGGTGGTCCTGCAATTCGACAATTGTATCTGTTTTCTGACCATCCAGTAACTCCGTCAGCAAGTCCTTCAAGGCCGATTGGCGCTGAAAAAGAGCAATGGGTCTGGAGAGGGCTGACTCTTCCAATTCTAAAAGATTACGAGCCGCCTCATTGTAGATGACTAACCGGCCCTGGTTATCAACGATGACTAACCCCTCCTTCATCTTGGAAATGATAGTGTCAAATTCATCCTGTTTCTGCCGCAGGAGACTCTCTTTTTCAGCCAATTGAGACTGGTGAAAATCCAGTCGCTTGAGCAGGGGATGCAATTCCTTATAAACATCATTTTTCAAGGGTCGCTCTAAGTCAATGGTTTCCAAGGGCCGGAGTAATTTTTGAGCCGTGTATTTGGCAAGGACGTAGGAAGTCAGAAGCGACACAAACCCCAAGACGGCAAACCAGGGAAACATCTGCTGCATCAAATCAAAGACCGTACTGTGGGAAACTGCAAGACGGACGATACTGCCGTCTTGCAAGAGCCGTGCCGAGTAAATGAGGGTTTCAGACAGGGTACTAGAATACCTGACCCTCTGGCCGATTCCATTTTTTTTAGCCTGAATGACTTCTTCGCGCTGGCTGTGATTGTCCATTTGTGAGGCATCATTTTCGGAGTCATAGATGACACTGCCGTCAGGAGCTATCCAGGTAAAACGGTATTCACCAGGAACAATGTGCTGCAGATAGTCTATGCCTTCATTTTCAACCGCCTCTGCCACCAACTGGGTTTCTTGAACTAAATGATCGACCAATTGACCGTTAAAATAATTATAAAGGTAGACCTGGACAGTAAGGATAGTCAGCAAAAAGACCCCCATAGCTGTCATAAACACTGCTTGAAAAATCCGTTTAGTCATGGTCTTGCTCCAAGAGATAGCCTACTCCACGTACTGTTTTGACCAGGTGACCGGCTTGGCCCAATTTCTGGCGCAGGGTTCCCACATGGACATCGACCGTCCGCGTCTCGCCCATAAAATCTTGTCCCCAGACCTTGTCCAAGAGTTCCTGACGGGTAAAGACTTTTTGAGGCAACCGCATGAAGAGGTGCAGTAATTCAAATTCTTTCAAGGTCAATTCAACCTTGCTGTCTTGGACATAGACCTTGTGACTGGCTAGATTGATACGAATCGTGGCAAAGGCAAGCTCTTGCTCCTCCTGCTTTTGAGTCCTGCGCAAAACAGCCTTGATACGGGAAATCATTTCCATCATACCAAAGGGCTTGACCAGGTAATCATCAGCCCCCATGTCCAAACTCTGAACCTTGTCAATCTCAGTCCCCTTGGCCGTTGCCATAATGACGGGTATAGCCATCCACCTAGTCTGCCTACGCAGGTCCTGGAGGACTGAAATTCCGTCCTGGCCTGGCATCATAACATCCAAGACCACTAAATCAGGACTTGCTTCCTCCAATCCTTCCCAAAAACTTGCAGCCTCTGGAAAACCCTTAGCCTCAAAACCAGCAGTCTTGAGGCTATAGATCATCAATTCACGAATGGCATCATCATCTTCTACACAGTAGATCATTTTCTTACCCTTCTAATTGACCCGTAATAGAAAATTGTACCCACTTGGCAATATTGACGGCGTGATCACCGATGCGCTCCAGGTACTTGGCAATCATCAAGAGGTCAATGGCCTGGTCACCATTTGCAGAGTGGCTCCCGATATATGTGGCCAGTTTTTCTTTTATTGTACCAAAATATTGGTCAACTGTATCGTCTTTTGCAACGACTTGGCTGGCCAAATCGTGACTTTCTTTGATAAAGGCATCCAGGGCACCCACCACCATCTGACTGACCTGCTCTGCCATTTTCTTAACCAAAGGAATCTCTTCCACCAGTTCAATGGGATTGTTGCGAATCAGGTCCGCCACTTCAGAGGATTGGGCGCCGATTCGCTTCATGTCGTAGACCATTTTAAGGGCGGATGAAATGGTGCGCAGGTCCCGAGCAACTGGTTGCTGGCGCAGGAGCAATTTGAGGCAACGGGCTTCGATATCCCGCTCTAGCTCCTCAATCTGCTGGTAGGTCTGCTGGATTTTTTCGTAGTTCAACTGCTCTGGCCCATTGAGACCGTCGGCAGAGCCTGCGATAATCTCCTCACAGAGACCACCCATGTAGACCATGTCCTTTTGCAATTCTTCTAATTGGCTTTCAAAACGTGAACGCATTAACCAAACCTCCCTGTGATATAGTCTTCCGTACGTGGATCTTTTGGCATACTAAAGAGACTGCTTGTCTTGTCAAATTCAACGACCTCACCCAAGAGGAAAAAGGCAGTCTGGTCAGATACCCGCAAGGCCTGTTGCATATTGTGGGTGACCATGACAATAGTATAGTCCTTCTTCAATTCCAGGACCAATTCTTCTATCTTGGCGGTTGAAATCGGGTCGAGGGCTGACGTCGGCTCGTCCATCAAGAGAACTTCCGGCTCGATAGCCAGGGCACGGGCAATACAGAGACGCTGCTGCTGACCGCCCGACAAGCCCAGGGCAGACTTATTGAGGCGGTCCTTGACCTCATCCCAGATAGCTGCCTGACGAAGAGAACGCTCGACAATCTTATCCAGTTCCAGCTTATTATGAATGCCGTGGGTACGAGGTCCGTAGGCCACATTATCATAAATGCTCATTGGAAAAGGGTTTGGTTTTTGAAAAACCATTCCGACCTTCTTACGGAGGACTGTCGTCTTCATCTCCGCATAAATATCTTCTTGGTCCAGCAGAACTTTGCCCGTTAAACGGCAGTTCTTGACCAAATCATTCATACGGTTCAGACTTTTTAAGAGGGTTGATTTCCCGCAACCAGAAGGCCCGATAAAGGCTGTAATCTGATTGCCTGGAATTTCTAAATTGATATTCTTCAAAGCCTGAAAATCCCCGTAGAAGAGATCCAGACCTTGGATACTTAGTTTACTCATTTCTATTTCTTCCTAATTTTACTGCAATCCATTCAGACAAGAGGTTCATGACAATGACCAGAATCAAGAGAATGACAGCTGTTGCGTAGGTCTGATTGACATAAATACCTTCACCCGAAATCAAATACATGTGGACAGCCAGGGTCCTACCTGAGCTGGTGAGATTGGTCGCTACTTCTGCTACTGTCCCTGCTGTGAAGATCAAGGCTGCTGACTCACCGATAACCCGGCCCAGGGCCAATACGACACCTGAAAAAATTCCCGGTAAGGCAGAGGGCAAAACCACCTGAAATATGGTCCGCAATTTACCAGCACCAAGGGCAAAACTTCCTTCCCGATAGCCATCTTCAACGGACAAGAGAGCCTCCTCGGTTGTCCGCATAATCAAGGGCAGAATCATGATACTAAGGGTCATAGCCCCTGCAATGATTGACAGGCCCAAGCCAAGGAATTTGACAAAGAAGAGGGCGCCAAACAAACCATAGATGATAGACGGAATCCCTGATAGTGTCTCCGTTGCCAAGCGAACAATGGTTACTAGGGGATTGTCCGGCTGGGCATACTCTGTTAGGTAGATAGAGGCACCAATCCCGATTGGCAAGGCAATCAAGAGGGCCAGAAGAGCCATCAAAACAGTGTTGAGAAGGGCTGGTAGCATGGACACGTTGGTTGAATTGTAGGTCCATGAAAAGAGCTCCAGATTGAGATAGGGCAAGCCCTTGATCAAAATATAGAGAACGATAAAGCTGGTTGCAAGGCCTGCCAGACCAGCCGCTAGAAATACCAACCACCTCAAGATAAGAGAGGTCCGGTCAGTCGAAGCTTGGTGTTTTACTAATGACATCCTAGGCCTCCTTCTTATTCATGCTATAGAAGAGCAAGTTAATGAGTAATATAAAGACAAAGAGCACAACTGCAGTTCCAATCAGGGCCTCGCGGTGGAGATCCGTTGAATAACCCATTTCCATAACGATGTTGGTCGTCAGTGTCCGTACTCCCGAAGTCAAGGAACTTGGTATCAGGGCCTGGTTACCAGCCACCATGATAACTGCCATGGTTTCTCCCATTGCACGACCAAGACCCAGAATAACACTGGCCATAATCCCCCGCCTTGCTGCTGGCAGGATAATAAAGAAGATAGACCGTTCATGGGAGGCTCCCAGGGCCAAGCCACCCTGATAATAGGTTTCTGGAACCGCACGTAGGGCTGCCTCAGAGACACTGATAATAGTCGGCAAAATCATGATTCCCAACAAAATGGATGCTGTCAAAACCCCCATCCCGTGACCACCGACATTGCTACGGATAAAAGGCACCAAGACCACTAAACCAAAGAAACCATAAACAACTGAGGGAATTCCCGCCATGAGGCTGACCGCACGCTTGAAAATTGGATACCATTTTTCTGGACAGAAGAAGGCCAGAAAGACAGCTGTCAGAATACCAATTGGTACACCGAGCACCAGGGCACCAAAGGTCACGTAGACGGAGCCCACAATCATCGGCAAGACACCGAAAAGTTGATTAGACGGTCGCCAATCTAAGCCAAACAGGAAATTTCCCCAACCGATTTCTTGGATGGCTGGCAAACCAGCTGAAAATAGAAAGATACAAATAAATACTACGGATAAAACGGAAATGCAGGCAGCCAGAAAAAAGACTGCTTGCATGCCGGTTTCTCGGAACTGACGCATAGACTCCCCTTATTTAGAAATGTAGGTTGACCACTCGGCTTCTTTACCAGTGTAAATATCCTGCACTTCTTGTACTGTCAAACCTGACAATGGATTTTCCTTATTGACAATTACTGCAATACCATCGATGGCAATTGGTGTAGCTGATACACCAGCTGAACTTTCTGAATCCTTCAATTCACGCGATGCCATACCAATATCAGCAGAGCCCTCAATGGCGCTTGTCACACCTGTTGAGGAATCACTTTGCTGAATTTCCACAGTTACATCTGGATTGACTGCTTGATAAGCTTCTTTTAATTTTTCCATAACTGGGTTAACAGAGCTTGAACCTGCTACCACGACCTTACCTGATTTTGTCTTAGCCTGGTACGCTGCTTTGGCATCGACTGGGATATAGCCGGATTTTTCAACTACTGCTTGACCATCAGAACTCATAATAAAGCTGATGAAGTCTTGAGCAGCTTCGCTAATAGAATCCTTTGTAACGATATTAAATGGACGGGCAATCTTGTATTCACCAGATTTGATAGTATCAATACTTGGAGCGACACCATCGATTTCCAATGGTTTGCTGTTGCCGTCAAGTGCACCAAGTGAGGCATAGCCGATAGCCGCGGTATCTCCGGTTACTGTCTGTAACATAACCGCTGTAGAGTTGGTTACAATAGCTTGGTTAGTTGTATTGTCCACCTTTTCGCCATTGGCATCCTTAGACTCAATTCCCACCAACTCAATAAAGGCACCACGGGTTCCTGACCCTTCCTCACGGGAAACCACTGTAATAGGCTGGTCTGCTGTGTCCTTAGCAGCCTGACCACAGGCAGTCAGAAGGCCGACACTGGCCAAACCAAGAACAGCAAATTTTGTAAGACGATTCGTTAAAGACATAATCAATTCTCCTTTTTGTTATGACTCTATCTTACACCGTCAATATCAAATCTATTAGAGGGCTTTTGTAAAGTTTGTGTAAAATTAGGAGAACCATCACTAGCTCCTCTCACACCACTGTACCTATCGCACGAAAAAAGAATTCCACCTGTAAGTCGAATTCTTTCCTTCGTATTCTCATTTAGAAACGTCACTCCGCCTTCTCTATATCCTCTCGCACTTCCTTGGCATTAAATTTCGCAAAGAGGTACTGGCGGTCTTGGATTGGGAAGCGTTGGTCCAGCTGATCGACTGCCCCCACTTCCACATTGCCCTGGGCGATAACATAGTCCATAACGTGGCCGCCAAAGGTCAAATCATCTGAGATAAAGTGCAGGTGGTAACCCGCTACGCTGACGCCGTGGAAAATTTCCGGTGTCCAGATACCTACAATGGTGCCCGAAATATCCTCAGCCGTGTATTCAGGCTGGTGGCTGGCCACCTCCGCAAACCGAACGCTGGAGGCTGACTTGGGAATCATGCGGACGTGCATGCGAGAAAAGGTCCCCTTAATCTTAATCGAACGGAAAAGATTCTCCCCGTCGTAATAGGACTCAATTCTTGCCTGCAGCTCCTCACTGGTCATCTCAAAGCGCTGCTTGAAAATGACCTCAGCTTCGTGGAAAATAACCGCTGCATAGGGTACCTTCATATCAGCAGGAACCTCCACCACTTCTGGCTTATCCCCTGCTCCCTTGGCCTGATAGGCCTTGCCATCTAGAACAATCAATTCTCCGTCGATAGAGTCCAAGGTCCCCAGCCCCAAATCACCGTGTTCCAAGAGCTCACCGACCGTCAAGGAACCACCGTAAAGACCAGCCATGAGAGCCCCTAAGGTATTGTATTGAAATAATCGATTTACTTGCATATCCTACTCTTCATTCAAAAATTCTTGCATGGCCAAATCATCTGGCACCAGGCTCAAATACCGACCAGCCTGGACACGCGCATCCTCAGCCCGCCCCATAAGCCGTAAAGCCTCCACATAATCCGCCAAAAATTCTGGATTGTCTGCCAAATCTGCAACCAAGTCATCAAAGATAGCCAAAGCCTGCTCCACTTCTTCCAAAGCCATATAGGCCTTGGCAATATTCCAACGGGCCAGGACATTGTCCAAGTCATCGGTCAAGAATGGCAATACTTCCTCATAGCGCTCCTGCTCCAAATAAAGATTGGTCAAGCGCAAGGCCACTTCATTCTCATCATCAATGACCTCCCGGGCCCGCAGCAGGAAGTCCTCTGCCGCCGCCTCATCATGCAATTCATAGGCATACTGGGAAGCCTGCAGGAGCAGATTGGCATCAAAGTCATTTTTGGCCAGGCCTTGCTGGGTCATGGCCAGAGCCTCCTCCAACTGGTGTTCCGCATGGAGAGACTGCCCATAGGCGTACTCATAGCCCTCAAAGTCAGGATTGATGGTATCTAGCTGCTTAAAGTAGAGATTAGCCTTCTGGTATTCTTCTTGTTCAAATAGCAGAGCTGCCAACTCAAAAACCGTCTGGTCATCATATTCCAGCTCCACAGCCTTTTCCAAAAATTCGACAGCCGCCTCGAACTTGCCCAGACTAGCATAGGCTAGACCAATCCGCTGATAGGTCGACACCCCAGTCAATTCGTATATTTCCCGATTGTCCAGCTGGGCGTAGAGGGAAACAGCTTCCTTGAAATTTTCCAATTCCATGTCCAACTCAGCTAGTCCAAAAGTGATAATGGGCTCATCCGACAGGTGACTAGCCTCCAGCAATTTTTCACGGGCTACATCTGATAGGCCCTCTGCCTGGTACAAATCTGCCTTGACCAAGAGTGCCTCTAAGTAGGCAGGGTGGCGATCAGGAATGGCCTCCAGATAACCAAAAGCCTCTTCAACCAAGCCATCTTCAAAGGCAATCTGAGCCAAATTGATAGCCACTTCTGGGTATTGACTCTGCAATTTCCCATAAATCTCCGCCGCCTGGGGGAGAAATCCAATGGACTCCAGGTAGGCAGCCAGGGCCAAGAGCGTCTCTTCATCGTCCTGGACCAAGGCCCGCTTGAAATATTTATTGGCTTTATCCAAATCCTGCTGGTCCAAACAAGCCAGCATCTTTTCACTATTGTTCATTATTCGCTTCTAAACTCTCTATTGTATCTTCTTCGTATAATTCGCTATAAACCTTGTACCATTCAAAGGCTGCCTTGACCAAGACCTTGATAGAGGCATAGATAGGAATTCCCAAAAGAACGCCCAGCACCCCAAACATCTGCCCTGAAGTCAAAAGGACAAAGAGAATGGTAATAGGGTGGATGTTCAAGGAAGAACCGATGATCAAAGGCGTCACAAATCGACCCTCAACGGTTTGCTCAATCATAAAGACAATCAAGACCTTGACCAGCATGAAGGGACCTGCAATCAAGCCCAAAATGACAGCCGGAATCATAGCCAAGAAGGAACCCAGATAAGGGATCAGATTGAGAAAACCAGCCAAAATCCCCAGGGTCACAGGATAGCTGAGACCAATGATGGAGAACATGATGGAAAACATAAGAGCCACAATCATGGCCACCGTCACCTGACCGCGCACATAGTTGGACAGCTGGCTATTGACATCCGACAAAACGGTTCCAATGGGCGCCCGCCACTTGGTCGGCAAGTATTGGGTGATATAAGCATTGAGCCCCTTACCATCTCGCAAGAGATAGAAGAGGATAAAGGGCATAATCAAGACCGCCACAATAATCTGCGATGCCGTTGAAATCAAATGACTAGCCCAGTTGACCGCGCTGGATGAAAATCGCTGAGCAAAGGAAATAATCTGATCATTGACCTGATTGATCGCCTGAAGGGCCGTCGGTCGGAATTGTTCAAACCGCTTATCCTGCAACAAGGAGGTTAACTGTAGCTCTAGCTTTTGAATGTTTGCAGGCAGATTTTGCACAAATGAAACTACCTGTTCCTGGATATTTGGAATTGCTACTGCCAAGCCCCAAACTAAAAGCAGTCCAATCAGAACAAAAACAATGGAAATACCAATCGTTCTGGAAACCTTCCTCTTCTCCAACCAATCCACAATGGGATTTAGGAGATAATAAAGCAAGCCTGTCAACAGCATAGGCAAGAGAATAATCTCCACAAAACTACCTATCGGTTTTAACAAAAAACTAATCTTAGAAAATACAAGAATGGTCAGACTAATCAGCAGGGTCACTAGGAAAAAAGTCACCGCCTGATTGTTAATAAACCATCTAAAAAACCAGGTCACACTAAACTTTTGATCTTTCTCGTCCATCTCATTTCTACCTTTCCTTTTTCTACTATTGTACCATGTAAATGCCGAAAATTTATGCTGGAAATCATGTCCAAGAAATTTTTTCATGCAGAATTGTGGTATAATTTAAACAATCACTAGATAAGGAGAAACAAATGAACATTTATTTCGGAACCTACACCAAAAGAGACTCAAAAGGGATTTATAAGGCTAACTTCAATCCTGAAACTGGCTCACTGGCTCAATTAGAATTGGTCGCTGAAGAGCCAAACCCAACTTACATTGCTTTCGATGCAGAGGGACGACTTTACTCCGTTGGCGCAGAAAACGGTCAGGGAGGGATTGCTGCCTTTACAGCTGATTTCCAACCACTCAACCATGTCGTTGAAGAAGGGGCTCCCCATTGTTATGTTGCAGTTGACGAAGAGCGCAATTTGGTCTATGGTGCCAATTACCATAAGGGACAGGTCTTGGTCTACAAACGTTTAGAAGACGGTTCTCTGGAATTGGCAGACCAGGCGCAACATGAAGGGTCTGGTCCTCATGAAAACCAAGCATCTCCTCATGTTCACTTTGCGGATTTGACACCAGATAAGTTATTGGTAACCTGCGATTTGGGAACGGACCAGGTCATCAGCTACAAGGTATCTGACCAAGGTAAATTGGAACAAGTAGGTAGCTATTCTTCTGCTCCTGGGGCAGGACCACGGCACATTGTCTTCCACCACCACGCAAAAATTGCCTATCTAATCTGCGAACTCAATTCGACCATTGAAGTTTTGATTTACGACGGTCTTGGTCAATTTGAACACATGCAGACCATCTCGACCCTGCCAGCTGACCACACTGGTTTCAACGGTACAGCTGCTGTTCGCATCAGTAAGGATGGGAAATTTGTCTACGGTTCTAACCGCGGTCACGACTCCATTGCTGTCTACAAGACCTTGGGTGATGCCAGCCTTGAGCTAGTGGAAATTGTCCCAACCAATGGCAAGACGCCACGTGATTTTGCCCTCAGCCCAGATGAAAAATTCCTGGTTGCAGTCCACCAAGACTCTGACAATGCGACTGTCTTTGCCCGTGATGAAGAGACAGGTCGATTAACAGAACTATCCTATGATTTCCTGGTTCCAGAAGCTGTCTGCGTGACCTTTCATCCATAATTCAAAATAATTGTGAAATCGCTCTATTTTTGGTTTAATAGACAAATAGGAGGTGAGATTATGAATCCAGTAGATTTGTTTAACGAAGTAAAAGACTTGATTGCCAACAAAGACTTTGACGGTGCAAAACAATTCATAGAAGAAAACAAAGACAACTTCGGCGAATACTTGGAGCAAGCAAAAGGCTTGTTGTCAGGTTCTGAAGGCGTTAACGGTCTTTTAGATAAAGTTAAAGGCTTGTTCTAATACATGTAAAAACTAGGCTGAGAATGTTCAGTCTAGTTTTTTGTTTGTTCAAACATATTTGTTATCTCCTGCAATGAAGGAATTACCCAATCACTCTTCAATTTTTCATTTTCACTGGCATGCTTCCCAAATCCTGTCAGTATTCGTACAGTCCACATTCCCAAAGATTTAGCAGGTAGAATATCATTATCATACCTATCACCAACATAGACAACTCTATCTGCAGGGATGTTTACTTTTTGCAAGGCAAGTGTGAAAATAGTTGTATCTGGTTTAGATAGCCCAACCTCTTCAGAGAGGATGATGAGTTGAAAATAAGACTCAATTCCCCACTCTTTAAGCAGTTCTCTAATACTACTAGACTGATTGGCAATAATCCCCAATCGATAGTTTTGTGATAACTTCTCTAGAGCATCTATTGTTTCAGGATACAGGCTCACCCCCTCATTTGTCCATAAAGGACGTGGCTAGGTCGGTGAAAAATGGTTTCAAGTTGCTCGAATAGGGTCCAAGTCTTCCCAAACAAACTCCTCCATCTTACCAGAATAAACAGAGACGGAAATGTCCATTCCAAGAGAGCCTAACATTTTCACACACTCTTCCATGTACTCACGATAGGCTAACTCTTCATTCAGCAATGTAGAACCCAAATCAAAAAATATCCATTTTATCACTCTGTTCACTCATTTCTATAAAAAACAAGTCCAGATAATTCCGAACTTGTTTCAACTATAACCCTAGCTATCCTAGTTTGGGGATAAATTAGTACACTGTACTACGAAAAACAAGTCTGGAAATTTCCAGACTTGTTCTTATTATGACCCTCGCTATACTAGCTCGGGGATAAAACAGTCTCCCAGACTGTTTTATTTTTTCAAATTATAGAATGAGTTCAAGCCTTTGTAGACTGCAACTTCACCCAATTGATCTTCGATACGAAGCAATTGGTTGTATTTAGCGATACGGTCTGTACGTGACAATGAACCTGTCTTGATTTGGCCAGCGTTAGTTGCAACTGCGATGTCAGCGATTGTTGAATCTTCAGTTTCACCTGAACGGTGTGATACAACGGCAGTGTAGCCAGCTTCTTTAGCCATTTCAATAGCTTCGAATGTTTCAGTAAGAGTACCGATTTGGTTAACTTTGATAAGGATTGAGTTAGCCGCACCTTCTTTGATACCACGTGCAAGGTAGTCAGTGTTTGTTACGAAGAAGTCGTCACCAACCAATTGAACGCGTTTGCCAAGACGCTCAGTAAGAGCTTTCCAGCCATCCCAGTCGTTTTCATCCATACCATCTTCGATAGTGATGATTGGGTATTTGTTAACCAATTCTTCAAGGTAGTCGATTTGCTCTGCAGATGTACGAACAGCAGCGCCTTCACCTTCGAATTTAGTGTAGTCGTAAACTTTACGCTCTTTGTCGTAGAATTCAGATGACGCACAGTCGAAACCGATCATGATGCCGTTTTCGCCAGCTTCGTAACCAGCAGCTTCGATCGCTTCGATGATTGTTTCAACACCGTCTTCAGTTCCTTCGAACTTAGGAGCGAAACCACCTTCGTCACCAACAGCTGTTACCAAACCACGAGCTTTCAAGATTTTCTTCAAAGCGTGGAATACTTCAGCACCCCAACGAAGACCTTCTTTGAATGAAGGAGCGCCAACTGGCAAGATCATGAATTCTTGGAAAGCGATTGGAGCGTCTGAGTGAGAACCACCGTTGATGATGTTCATCATTGGGGTTGGCAATACTTTAGTGTTGAATCCGCCAAGGTAAGTGTAAAGTGGCACTTCAAGGTAGTCAGCAGCAGCACGCGCAACAGCGATAGAAACACCGAGGATTGCGTTTGCACCCAATTTACCTTTGTTTGGAGTGCCGTCAAGTGCGATCATAGCGCGGTCGATAGCTTGTTGATCACGAACGTCATAACCGATGATAGCGTCAGCGATTACGTTATTTACGTTGTCAACAGCTTTTTGAGTACCAAGACCAAGGTAACGAGACTTGTCACCATCGCGAAGCTCAACTGCTTCGTGCTCACCAGTAGAAGCTCCTGAAGGAACCATACCACGTCCGAAAGCACCTGATTCAGTATAAACTTCAACTTCAAGTGTAGGGTTACCGCGTGAGTCAAGGACTTCGCGAGCGTAAACATCAGTAATAATTGACATTATATTACTCTCCTTATGAGTTTAAAATTGTTACAAAGCTATCATACCTTAAAAGCAGGGATTTTTCAAGAAAAAATAGGTTATTTTGCTGAAAGAAATGATGTAAGCGTCTTCCTTGGCGAACTTTTTCAACTATGTTATACTAATCAACATGACTGATTTACATTCTACCATTTTACAAAAAGCATCTGGCGAGACCAGACTGGACCCTGACCAACAGCGTAAATACATGGGAACCTTCCGCGAACGGGTGGTCCTCATTCTCAATTTTGAAGAGGCCAATCATCCTGACCTGGCAAAGAACTTTGCTTATATCTGCCAAAAACTCCTGTCAGAAACCAGTCCTCTCTTTCTCAAGTTGTCCCCTTCCCTGTCCGATAGCCTGCAAATCGCACTGATGAAAATTGCTCAGCAGGGTAGCATCACAGCCAGCATTATTGATGAGAAAGTTGGCGCTTCTCCTTATGCTCTCCTATTCCACACGGACCATGCTGTCGATAAGGAGGATATTGCATTCGCAGCAAACTTTCCAGAATGGATGACAAAAACAGAAAAAAAGGAAGATACAAAACCTTCCTTCTGGAAAAAATTATTTGGGTAAGCAAGGCTTGCCCTTTTTATTCCCCAAAATAACACATTCATACTCAATGATTAGGCAATCACAATATCAAGTCCTTGTGCCAGCTGCTGCAACCGGGCTACTTTTTCAATCTGATTAAAGAAAACATAAAACTTGTCTTCTGTAATTGACAGCAAGCCCGCAGCCAAGCCTTCAGCTTCAAACTTGGCATTAATCGTTACGAGCCACTGGGCAAGATTGGCGCCTGGATTGAGTCCATCCGGATCCAATTTTAGTAAAACACCTGCAGCACGTACCTGTTTGAGCTGATCGAAACCATTGATAAAATCCGTCAAGTCAACTTCTATATCACAAGGGAAAATATAGTCCTGCTTGGTTAACAGCGTGACTAAAATCAACCATAAATTGTCTTTTTCTGACTCCGTCACCTGGTCCAAAAATTGGTCAAACTCCTCAGCTGACAAATAGGATTCGAACATATTCAAAATATGATTGGGATCCGTTGCAAAAACTGCCTCTTTCAACTGTGCGAACAGGTCTCTGTCGCTATTTGACAGGATTTCAGCTATTTCAAAAATATCCTGCAATTGATTTTCTGTTAGCATGCTTCCTCCTTCTTAATTCGTAGGAAAATCCCACTGGACATGGGGAGCGACTTCTTGCACAAAATGGTAAATGTCGTTAAAGTCCGCTCCAGCCAGGGCATTCAAATTCACTTCAACTAACAAATTCCCTGAATTTCCAACAATCCTCAGCTTATGCGACAAAAAATCCCGATAAATAGGCCGCACTATATAGCGCATCTCTCCAATTTCTTCCATTGAAAAATGCTGGCGTGGTGAGCCGATTTTTTCCTGAAAGTCCAAGCCTTCAGCTGTTAAGAGAAAGACTTCACCCTGCTGGCGCAAGACATACGCATAGATAGCCGATAGGATAGCGACCAGGAGAAAGACAAGTCCTAGTCCAACTGCAGGTTCTGGTTTGGTCATCACACCGATGCTAATCAACGCCACAAGGTTAGAACTGATAAGCGGATAGACTAAAGATCGTTTGTAGGAAATCATCTTATAGGTGCACACCTTTCTCAACGAGAGCTTCCAACTCTGTCAAGCGGGCTTCAAAGACCTTGAAGGCATCGTTGAGATAGTCTTCCTTGGTCATATCCACGCCAGCTTTTGCAATGACATTGAGTGGATAATCAGAGCTACCAGCCTTGAGGTAGTTGAGGTAGTTTTCCTTGTCCTCTGGGCTACCATTGACAATCTTATCTGCCAAAGCAGACGCTGCCGCAAAGCCAGTTGAATATTGGTAAACATAGAAATTGTAATAGAAATGTGGAATACGAGCCCACTCATACTGAATCAATGGATTTTCTTCCGCAGACAAGCCATAATACTTCTCATTGAGTTCACCGTAAAGCTGGTTGAGGAAATCAGCGGTCAAGACTTGGCCTTCCTGGTCAGCCTTGTAAATAGCCTGCTCAAACTCAGCAAACTGGGTTTGACGGAAGACCGTTCCACGGAAGCCGTCTAAGTAGTGGTTGAGAATAGCAAAGCGGGTCTTGTCGTCTTCTACTTCTGCCAAGAGCTTCTCTGTCAGGAGATTTTCGTTGGTGGTCGAAGCAATCTCAGCCAAGAAAATAGAATAGTGACCATAGACATAAGGCTGGTTCTGACGAGTCAACATCGAATGGAGCGAATGCCCTGTTTCGTGAATCAGGGTGTACATATTGTCCAAATTATCCTGCCAGTTGAGGAGCATGAAGGCGTTGGTGTCATAGGCACCACCCGAATAAGCTCCTGAACGTTTGCCTTCGTTGACATGGACATCAATCCAGCGGTTTTCAAAGGCTTCTTTGACAATGGCCGCGTACTCATCACCAAAGATATCCAAGGTATCGGCACAAGTAGCCAAGGCTTCTTCATAGGTGACTTTTGTATCTGTGCTCGAAAGCGGTGTGTACATATCGTACATCTTGAGATCATCAATACCCAAGAGTTTCTTACGCAAATTGATATAGCGGTGCAAGAGCGGAAGGTGCTTGTTGACTGCTGATACTAATGTATCGTAAACGGACTCTGGGATAAAGTTGGCAGAAAGTGCTGCGTGACGGGCTGAATCGTACTTCCGTAAACGGGCTTTCAGGTTATTGACCTTAATGTTAGACTGAAGGGTCTTGGCATAGGTATGCTGGAATTGCTCGTAGGTTTCGTAGAGTGCCTCATAGGCCTCTTGACGCACTTCGCGGTTTTTGGACTCCATAAAGGAGATGTAGTTGCCATGAGAAAGGGGCACCAACTTGCCGTCCTCATCTGCGATTTCTGGGAAACGCAGGCTAGCATTGTCCAAAACAGAGAAGGTTTCAGACGGAGCATCGAAAATCTCACTGGTCGCCGCAAGAACTTCTTCTACTTCCTGTGACAAGATGTGGTCCTTGACTGCCAAGAGTTTTTCAAATTGGTGGCTGTACTGACTCAGAGCTGGCTCTTCTACCTTGAAAGCCTCTAGTTGCTCCTCAGTAATGGCCATAAATTCTGGCTCATAGAAGGCAAAAGCCTGTGAAAAGGCAGAATAAAGGGCCAAAGCCTTGGCTTGAAACTCCTGATACTTGCCTTCGCGGGTATCCTGGTCGTTCTTCATGGACGCATAGACATAGAGCTTTTCAAGCCGGCGCATAAGACCAAGCTGGGTTTCGCTAATCTCCAAGAGGCTCTTAGCTGAGTCCAGCAAGTGACCTGCAAAGACCTTAGCTTTTTCTGTTTCTGCTTGGAGATCAGCCAACTCGGCTTCCCAAGCCTCATCTGTCGGGAAAACAGTCGCTAAATCCCACTGGTATTTTTCTTCAATTTCATAACGTTGTTTTGACATAATAAATCCTCCGTTCCTATTATTTTACCACAAAAAAGCCTCGCTTTCCATTGAAAAGTGAGGGCTTACAACCTACTCATCAGTAGTCAAGTAGGTCTTGGCATCTGCTACCACTTCTTTGACAAAGCTGTCATAAAAGGCAAGATTCGGGATGCCATATTGGTTTAACAAGCTATCGACGTAACTATTTCCTTCCGCATCATTAATATTTCCTTTTTTCTCCTGGTCATCATACTGGTGGGTGAAATTTCCTTGTAAATCAATGAGGAGGGCGCCATCATTTGCAAAAGAAATAGAATAGCCACTGTCTACAAAATACTGTCCGACCTGTCCCTTAGCTGTACTTGCTTTCTCTTCGCCTTCGTATTCATCTGTCGCTACAGTATAATCACCACTTTCAATGAAATAGGTTACCTTACAACCGCTTTGGTAGGAAAGCATATAATATTCATCAGTGAAAAGGTATTCCGTACCATCTTCAAAGACTATGAGTGTTCCTCCGTCATCTCCTACTTCTTTAGATGCTACTTTCTGACTATGCTGGGAGGTAAACTTCTGTACTTCATCCTCATTGATTGTTTGCACTTGCTGACTAGAGGCAGTGCTTGTTTGCCCTTCCTCATACCTGACAGCACAAGCTGATAAGCAAGCTATTAGCAGTAAAGAGGCACTTACTAAGGTAAAACGACTGAATTTCATTCCACGAACCTCCTTGTAAACCTTTTTTTATTATATCATTATTTACATAAGTTGTCTATACATTATAGGTGGATACAAGATTTGTCTACTCTTATCTTTTGCTTTGTCGTAAAACTGATCAAATGCTTGGTACATCGGAGTCAGGTCTTGCTTGATTTGGGCAAAGCCAATGGCAGAGCGGGGCAGTCGGATTTGGGGATAAAAGTCTAATGCTGTCTTGATCAGTAGATTTTCCCCACGTCCATAAGCCTCTGCTTGCAGGGCGAGCCATTTGGGGGATTTGTAATAAAGCTGTTGAGCAATGTAGCGAGGCAAATCCTCATCCATTGGACAAGTCATGCTAGATAGAATTTGCTTGGCAAAGGGCAGACGCAAGATTTCCAATAAATTTCCCTCGCAAAATGGAAAAACCTTAGTCATACAGTGGACCTTACCTCGTAAGTCTTCATGAATAAGGTAACGGAGCCGCAATTCTTTTTTCTCGTCATCTAATTCCCAGAGGTGAAACCCCATATTCATACTAAAAGAGAGAAATTGCTTGTGCAAATTGGTCAGTCGTTCCTTGAGCCACAAATCCTTGCCAAGCAACCAAAGAACCAGATAACCACCCTCACGATAGGCCTGCGTCCTCAGCTGCAAACGAGAAATCGGCAGACTGGAACATTGGACTTCCAAAGCTAGACTATTATTAACAAATAAATCCGCGACCTGCCCTATACTGGGCAGGCTTTTTTCAAGTTCAACTTGTTCGGCATTGATTAACCATCTGTACAGACAAGACTTAAGTGACAGATGCTGGGCGGATTCATTCTCGGAAAAGTAATGGCAGTCCCGCAGGGTGACGTGGGCAAAGTGCGAACGCAGAATTTTTCCAGATTTGTATCGGACAAGTCCTCCACAACCTGGACAGGAAAAACTGCCTTGCGGCGCAGGATTTTCCAAGACATTAAAGACTTGCCCATCTTCATCAAGTGCAACTAACATAAAACCTCCTCTCTTTATTAGTTCGCAAGTTGTGGTAAAATGATGAAAAGGAGATGGAAAATGACCAAAAATATTATCAAATGGGAAAAGGATGGCTTCATTCTGCAGTCCTTTCAAGTGGGCTTTGCAGAGAAATACTATGAGGACTGTTTTACCAAGCCTTCCGTTGAAATTTATCGTTTGACAGGGAGCTCGGGAACTTACACTAAAGATGACGTTATCAACTTCTACAATCGGATTGTGGCTGACCCTGATCGGTTTGATTTTATCTTGATTGCACCTGACGGAACCTTTATCGGTGAGTCGGTCATCAATGAACTAGATAGGGAGAATAACTCCGCTAACTTTCGGATTGTTATCTTTGACGAGGACTATTTGGACCGTGGTTTGGGCTCTTGGGCAGTCGAGAAAACCAGAGATTTCGCTTTTGAGCAGGTTGGCTTACATCGCTTGGAATTGGAAGTTTTTTCCTTCAACCCGCGTGCCAAGCGTGCCTATGAAAAAGCAGGTTTTCGTTTAGAAGGTATCAAGCGTGACAGCCATAAGACAGCAGACGGTTATGCCGATACCCTCATTATGTCCATTCTAGAAAAGGAATGGAAAGTACTCAAAAAACCAGCCGACTAGGGCTGGTTTTTGTGTCTTGTCTCTGCAAACTTACCCAATCTGACTGCCGTTTGGCACAGATGGATCTACTGTTAAAAGTGTCAAATTGCCGTCGTGTTCGGCTGAGAGGATCATACCCTGGCTGAGCAAGCCCATCATCTTACGTGGCTTGAGGTTGGCAACGATTTGAACTTTCTTACCGACCAACTCCTGCTCATTTGGATAGTACTTGGCAATACCAGACAGGATTTGGCGGTCCTGACCGTCACCAGCATCTAGACGGAACTTGAGCAACTTGTCAGAGCCCTCCACCTTGGCAACTTCCTTGACTTCGGCCACGCGGATTTCAACCGCATCAAAGTCCTCGAACTTGATCGCAGCTTTTTCGTTTTTGAGTTCCACGTCAGCTGGGTTCCACTCTTTTTCTTCCTCTTGGGAAATAGCAGAGCTGCCACCCATTTGAGCTTGGATATAGGCGATTTCCTCTTCCATATCCAGACGTGGGAAGATAGGTGTACCTTTTGCGACCACTGTCAAACCAGCTGGAAGACCAGCAAAATCAAGGTTTTCAAGGTCAAATGCTGTTCCCAAACCAAGCTGTTCCATAATGGCATTTGAAGTAGTCATCATGAATGGTTGAATGAGATGAGCCACCACACGAAGACCTGCTGTCAAGTGAGCCATCACCGCCGCCAACTTGTCACGGTCAGCTTCTTCTTTTGCCAAGACCCACGGTGCTGTTTCATCGATGTACTTGTTGGTACGGGAGATGATATTCCATACCGCTTCCAAGGCGCGTGGGTAGTCAACAGCTTCCATATATTTGTGGTAGCTTGCTAAGTTGTCAGCAACTACTGCCGCCAAGTCCGCATCAAAATCTGTCACGTTGGCAACAAAAGTCGGTACCTGACCACCGAAGTACTTGTTAATCATAGCAACGGTACGGTTGAGCAAGTTTCCAAGGTCGTTAGCTAGTTCGTAGTTGATACGACCAACATAATCTTCTGGTGTAAAGGTGCCGTCAGAGCCAACTGGTAGACTACGCATGAGGTAATAACGGAGCGGATCCAAACCGAAACGCTCGACCAGCATTTCTGGATAAACCACATTGCCCTTAGACTTAGACATCTTGCCATCTTTCATGACAAACCAGCCATGAGCAACCAAGCGGTCTGGCAACTTCATATCCAACATCATGAGCATAATTGGCCAGTAAATGGAGTGGAAACGAAGAATGTCCTTGCCAACCATATGGTAAACTGTTCCATTCCAGAACTTGTCGTAGTTGGCTGTTTCTTCCTGACCATAGCCCAAGGCAGTTGCGTAGTTGAGTAGGGCATCAATCCAGACATAGACAACGTGCTTTGGATTTGACGGTACGGGCACGCCCCAGGTAAATGAAGTACGGGATACGGCCAAATCTTCCAAGCCTGGCTCGATGAAGTTTTTCATGATTTCATTGAGACGACCGTCCGGTTGGATAAAGTCTGGATGAGCATTGAAAAACTCAACCAATTTATCTTGATACTTGCTGAGGCGGAGGAAGTAGGACTCTTCTGATACCCAGGCTACTTCGTGACCGCTCGGAGCGATACCGCCTGTTACCTTGCCGTTTTCATCTCGGAAGACCTCTTCTAATTGGCTCTCGGTGAAAAATTCCTCGTCTGATACGGAGTACCAACCAGAATACTCTCCCAAGTAAATGTCGTCCTGCGCCAGCAATTTTTCAAAAACAGCCGCCACCACTTCCTCGTGGTAATCATCAGTCGTGCGGATAAATTTGTCGTAAGAGATGTCGAGCAAGTTCCAGAGCTCTTTAACGCCAACCGCCATGCCGTCAACGTAGGCTTGTGGTGTCAGACCAGCCTCTTTTGCCTTCTCCTCAATCTTTTGCCCGTGCTCATCAAGCCCTGTCAGATAGAAGACCTCGTGGCCCATGAGACGCTTGTAGCGAGCCAGTACGTCACAGGCAATGGTCGTATAGGCCGAGCCAATGTGGAGCTTACCCGATGGGTAATAAATAGGCGTTGTAATATAAAATGGTGTTTTTGACATGTTTTTTCCTTTCCGCGCTAATGGAACGCGTTTTTGATACCAGCCAATTATACCACAATTTGAAGTCAAAAAAAAGACCAGGCAACTGGTCTTTAAAAGTTTTAGTTCCTATATATCAATCTACTTTCTACTCCCATTTCTTGAGTGGATAGTGTTCTGATATATTGTTCGGTTAAATTTATATCTAAGACATTTACCTTAGAAATTCATTCCTTTCATGTATAAAACATGTCCAATTCGATTAAGACTGTGAGAAAACTACAAAGTATCGGAGTAAATTAAAATATATAGAGTAAAATTTACGACTGCTCATCCATATCATACTAACTACATATCTAAAAAAATGCAGCTTAAACGATTTCAATTGCTATAACTTTCTGTTTTTTCAGAGAAAAACGAAGGCAACATTGTTAAATCTATCATCAGAGGACCTTCATGGAGAATACACTCTTTTCTTTAATAGCCTATCTCAACCAATTCAATTGCTTTTATTGTGTCGTCTTGGTAGCTAACTTTGCAAATGAGATAAAACTCTGGAAATTCTATCGCCTGAGTATCATATAGAAATAAATCGGCCTCAAAATCGCTGGCCGTGACGTTTAAAATTGAAATTTCCGTCTCCTCAAAGGGAATGGTATGGAAGGCAGTCAGTTCTTGGTCATTAAGGAAATTTTGAATCTCTTGGTGAAACTCTTCCCAACTTTTCTGAGAGGTGTCAAATCGTTTGTAGGCATCTGAGTAGTTCCCTTTTTGAAAATCTAAATAAATCGCCCTGAGACACTTTTTTAACTCCTTATCGAGTTCTGGAGATAGACGTTGCAAAGCATCAGAAGTCTCTTTTTTCTTTTTTGGGAATAGAGTAGTAAAAAGTTTTATAAGGCCTATTAGGATGATTCCCTCGATCATGCTCAACAATAATGGAATCAGCCCCATCAGTAATAGTTTTACTGATGTAGTCCAGCTATCAAAGTATCCCAAGGCTAGTAGCACAACAACAGCGATGATAAATGGCCAATTTTTTTCACGCTTGACTTTCTTCGTGTAAATCGTTGACTGTTTCTTAGCTAGTTCTCTATAATAGGCATTTTCAAAATTTGTTGTCGCCCAAGTTTTGAAAAACAAATTGTAATATATATATCCAAAAAGTGGGGAAATCGTAAAGAACATAGCAATATTTACAAGCCCCTCAGGCCATCCCTCTCCCTTTGTAATGAAAAAAAGAACCAAGGAAATAAGACCGATGAATAGAGAAAGAGCAATCGAGGGGAATTGTATGGCCTCCCAAAAAGCCCAAAACCTTAATTTTCTGGTATATTTACTTTGTACTTCGCTACTAATACGCGCGCCCATAGCCAGATAGTAATCCTCAAAGGATGGATAGGAGGTCTTGCTCCCGTGCGTAACGCCATGAACATTTCCCTCCCGATCAAAATAAGACAGGGAGCCAGAAAAATCTGCTAAGTGGTCATCGATAATTGTTGTGATAAAAGACATGATAAACTCTTTTCTAGTAAGATGTCGAATAGCGTCTACAATTCCAGTTTTCTTGCTAATGTTCCCATTTTATCATATTTTTGTGCAAAAACAAAGCGACTTCCCGTCCACAAGCTATCAAGATATGGTATACTAGAAGAAGTTATGAAAAAGAATGGGGTTATCTATGTTTTCACCAAAAAATCTCTTGATTCATTTATTTTACGCATTGATAGTAGTCGGACTATTTCTATATGGTGCACAAGATTCACCCCTAATTGGAAATATTACGATGGCCCTGATTGCTTTGGATTTAGCTATTTTAGTCAAGGAAAATAGCCACGTGGCAAGCAAACTGCTCCTGACACCTTTTTGGCTCTTCTTCTATCCCAACACCTTCTTTATGGTGACCCAGCTAACCAATCTCCAGCTGGCCAGCAATACCCTTTGGGAACAAAGCAGCTTGATACTCTTCATGTTGACCATTCCTGCTATTTTATTCGGTATTATGGCTGGCGTGGAAAGCGTAGAACTGATTTTCAAGGGATATTCAATCAGAAACTACGCACTACGTCTTGGGGTTATTGGTACTCTAGCGTTAACTTCTAGCTATGCTATTCACGTTGCATATTTTGCAAATCTTCATTCTTGGGATATGTTCATCCAACCTTTTATCGTCTTAAACTCTATGCTGGCGGCTATCTCTTGGGACACCTTCCCTTTTATCTTTGGCTTCACCCTCATTCAAATCATGGTCTTGGTCTTTGCCGTTGATGAATAAAGGAGTTGAAAGAAACAGTTCAGCTGTTTCTTTTTTGTATCTAATACTTAATCCATTCTTAAGCATGTTCAAACAATACAATGCCTAGTCCCCCTTTTCTGCCTGAATGTGATATACTAGCATTTATATTCTACAGAAAGAGGCTTGTCATGTTTACAATGAAAAATGTTTTGATCCATATTTTTTTCCTCATCATCGCTGCCGGTCTAAAGCGTTATGGTGTCACCGCACCAGACTTGACTTGGAATATGTTTTTGGCTTTGGTGGCACTTGACTTCGCCATCCTGACCAACCACACAAAATCTAAAGTCCTCAAAATCATGGCTGGGCTCCTCTGGCTCTTCTTCTATCCCAATACCTTCTACATGGTGACGGATATCGTCCACATGCACTTCGCCAACACAGTTCTTTGGCAACGTGAAAGCATGATTCTCTTCATGCTCTATGTCCCAAGTATTTTCTATGGGGTCATGACAGGCGTGGAAAGCCTGAGGCTGATTTTCTCTGCCTTTTCTATCAAGTCCTACTGGATCAGGCTGTTTCTGATTGGTGGTCTTTCCCTCCTATCCAGCTTTGCCATTCACATCGGACGCTATGCACGGCTCAATTCATGGGACATCTTTACCAGACCAAGCCTGGTCGTCAGTGAAATGATTGAAGTCATTTCTTGGGCTGCCCTGCCTTTCATCCTGGGCTTTACCTTTATTCAAATCATGGTCTTGGTCTTTTCCATAGACGAATAACAAAACCGGCAACAGCCTTGTACTGTTACCGGTTTTTCTTATCCAAAATGGAGTTGTTCAAATAGATCTTCCAAGTCGGAAATGATCTCCCGATGAAAATCCAAATAATAGGTTTTCTGGTCAGAATCCGGAAGTTTTTCAATATCTGCCAAAATATCCTGATAGCGTCGAAGAAGCTTCTCACCAGCCACTTTATCTATCTCATCCATTTCACCGATACCTGCTGCTATGTCATCTAAGTTGTCATATTTTGTCAGCATAGCCTCAGTCCACTCCCGCTTGTCCTTGTTGAGATTGACAATCTTTTCTGTCAACCAGTCTTCAAACCATCTCTCTTCTGTCAAAGATTGGCTATTAGCAGCCTTAATCACTTGGTCAGTTCTACTTGAACGAAGGTAATTCCGATAAAACCAAACGGAAAAAAGAATGGCTAGAATGATATTGACGGGGAAGACAAAGCTAAGGGTGAACAGTATCGTCAGCCACAAGATCAACTTGACATTTCTGGTCGTTTTCTCTGCAGGTCTTTTTTTCTCTTCCCAATCATCCAGTATAGCCTGGGCTTGTGCAGTATAGGTTTCAACCAATTTTGCCAGTCGGACCTTTTTCTCTGGGTCATCTTCTAGTTCCATTGCCAGATAGGCTTGATTGGCCCTAGCCTTGGCTGCTTCATAGGTCTGAACTGTCCCCAAATAGGCCGCATTGCTATTCATCTGATTCAGCAAGCGGTCCGTCTGACCTTTGATAAAAGACCGATCTCTTGATGTTAATTTACGGTAAGGCATAGCAACCCCTTCCTGTATATCTGAAATATACTACCATTGTACGATAGGTTCCATTCTTTTGCAATGCTTCAATATCATTATTTCCTTCTGCCAAATAATAGACTTAAAATGACAAAACCACCTACCAATGCACCAATGATTGCAGGGAGGCACAGTTTACGATAAAAAATCAAGGCAATAGTTTGTCCATCTGTCCTTCCGCCTATTTCCTACGAAAGAATATGAAAGCTATTGCTATGGCAATCGTGCCCACTAGTTATCAAATCGCAAATGTGAAAAATAGAAACGAACGATATAGTTCTCCACTGGTTTAGCTGATAAGATGTCAGAGATTTAGAAACATAAAAAGCTCATAAATTTTTTGTTCAATCTGTTCTAATTCTACCACAAACCACTCAGTAACAGAAACTTTTTTACCGGTTGGAGAAATAGTCTCCAGTTGGACGCGCTTGTCGCTAAAAGCGTCGTGTAAATATTTTTCTAACTTGTTAGCAGAAACATTCTGGATCTCATAACTGGCTACCAGATAGACTGGAGCATATAGGTAAGTCGCTTCGTTTTGACTATTGGAAAGCCTTTTTTTGATATCTGTAGCTACCCCTATCTTGTAGAGGTTATCCAATTCTAAAAATCGAGTATCTGTTCCAGCATATTTGATAACATAAATGTAGCCTGTTGTGTGATATTGGGCGGTTTCTTCTCCTAGCATAGAAATAGTATCTAAGGGTTCAGTTACCAATCTGCCCGAACGCTTTTTATCGTACAATGAAGAAATTAAACTCAAGAGCCAAACATGATTCTCCGTTCCATTTTCATATACAATATGCACCTTGTACTTACGATCTGTTGACTGGTTGACTTCCACACCTGTCTTAGGATCATAAATTTTGGCAACATACAGCATGACACCATTATCAACATAAAAATTCCCCTGTTTAATGGGATTTTTTCGACTGATACGGTTTCCTTGACTGGTTTCCTCGATGGATTTTATCTGACGTTTACCACAAGCAATATCAGCATGAACCTGTGTAAACAATTTCTGATAGGTGTCAAAGCCAGTTTGAACACGTTGACGACTACTAGATTTACTCCTAGCTCTAACTGTTCCCTGATAGCGTTTAGTGCTAAATAAGGTCCTATCTGTTTCGAAATTTTCAAACAAGGAATCATCATTTAAAATATCATCTAAGTCATCTATCATGTCTATCTCCTAACAAATCCAGTTCATCATAGGCGCTAACTAGAGCTCTTCTCTCCTCATCCGCACGAATCGCCTTCAAGCGACTGAATAATTGTCGTTCTTTGATTTGAGTACTTCTTTGTGGCTCTCGTCCATGTTTCTTAACCCATTGACAGATTTCCATAAATTTCTCTATTTCTGGGTGTAATCTTTCAACTTTGACAACACGAATCCCAGCAACCAAGCTTTCAAAGGCTTCATCCGCAAAAATATCTTCTAAGGTTGCAAAATTTTCTATCATTGATTATCCCTTTCACGACGGAGTTCATCAAGCTTAGCTAAGGCAAAGTAAAGTCGTTCTTCCTCTAAATCTGAGGAATTTCGTCTTGGTGAACGTCCATGCTCAGCCTGAAAAGCCTTAATCTGTGGATAAAGCATGCGCAATTCGTCAGTTGTAAACTCTACTTTTTTGGCATCAAATACCCGTGCAATCAGGCTTAAGGTACGACTATCCACATCCCTGGACAGAACCTCATAAGCACTTTGAAATGGATTGACACTATCAATCAAATCTATACTTAAGTCGTCAATATTGATAAATTTATCCGCCATTTTTAACAGCTTATTATTTTCGCTGTCTTTCTTAGCATTGGATAAGGTCAAATCAGCGACTAAATGCTGACGAACCTCTTCAACCTCTGTCTGTGTCAGGTCTGGATAACGGTTGGCAATCACTCTTGGAATCAACTGTTTTGTGATGACCTTGCTCTCTGCACCTGCAGAAATAGCTGCCTGTACCACATCATCTTGCAAGACAGAGGCTTTTAAGTCTGTAATATCCTGCTCAATGATTTTTTGGGTACGTTCCGTTGATGGCTTGGCTAGACCCTTGATAAAAATCTCAGCTCCGTTAGCTTTCTGGC
Organism: Streptococcus sp. A34; assembly: GCF_043674115.1. Taxonomy (NCBI): domain Bacteria; kingdom Bacillati; phylum Bacillota; class Bacilli; order Lactobacillales; family Streptococcaceae; genus Streptococcus; species Streptococcus sp. A34. The sequence continues at coordinate 35,298 of NZ_JBIMJM010000002.1, forward strand.
CGTCATTTTCCTTTCGCTTAAACTTGAAAGATGGCGAGAGGACATTTTCCATCAACAAGCTAGCAGTAATAGCTTTCATGATGTTATTTACAGAGAATTGGACTTCCTCATCTTCGGCATCTGGTTCTGCAATTAGATTGGTAAATTGAGCTCTGGTCTTGTTTGAGCTGTCCCTTGTGACCCGTCCGATAATCTGGACAATCTCTGTCAGCGAAGAGCGGTAGCCGATAGTCAGGGCATATTCTGCAAATGGCCAGTCAAAACCTTCCTTAGCCATCCCAAGAGCAATAATCATATCCAGGTCGTCTTCACTATCCATTTTCGCCAGATAATTGCTGACTAAATCACGACCGTCCTCAGTCACCAAGTCCGCAATCTTCAAGATCTTACCTGTCTTAGAACGCAGATGAATAATCCCATGTTCATCTTTATGCAGGTAATCTCCTAAACAATCTAAAATTTCATCGACTTCACCATACTTATCCTTTGAAGACTCACCTGAATTAACATTTGGAATATGAATAATGGTCTTCTTGTCAATAAACTCTGGCAATAAATCTGGAAAGGCATCCGTGTAGCGACCACGGTAAAACTTGTAGTTCATGACGAAGGACTTGAGGTATTGATAGCCCTCCAACTGTTCATAATAGGTATAGGTCACGCGCTCAAAACGTGCCTCATCTGCCGGATCCAAGATAGGTACACTATCTCCACGGAAATAAGAACCTGTCATGGCAAAGACATGAGCTGTTGATTTCTGCAAGACTTCCCGTAGAGCATTTCCCAAAACAGAATTATCATCCTGGGAGACATGATGAAACTCGTCAATGGCAAGCAAACAATCATCAAAATCGCTGGCATCCAATTGTTCAGAAGCAAAGCGGAGCGTTGCATGGGTAGCAATCAAGACATCATCTGTTTCATCAGTAGACTGGATAAAGTTGATAAATTTTTCTACCTTACTTTTGGTGGTGCCTGATGTGGTTAGGTTGTTTTCATCTTTGACGATCCAATCCCAGTAATAGCCAAAGTCCGAAAGTTTGGTCGAACGAAATGACTTGCCGATGGACTTTTCTGGTACGGCTATGATAGCTTTTTTCAAGCCTTGGCGTTTCAACTTATCCAAGGCAACAAACATCAGTGCCCTGGACTTACCGGATGCTGGCGGTGCCTTGACCAAGAGATAGGGGCTGTTTCTCTTTTCATAGACACGCGCCTGCATCTCACGCATGCCCAGTTCATTGGTATTGACGCTGGTTTTCTTCTGACCATAGGTCACTTCAAAAAGCTGGCTCATGATTGCTCCTTTATTTTTAGATTTTTATTATATAATTTTATAAGTGCGTCAAATCGAGACTTATCAGAAGAAAATGCAACTTGTGAATACAGTTTTTCAACTGTATCATCTATCTTTTCATGCACTATACGAACTCTTTTATTCATTTCTTTATTACTTCCGCCATACTGGTCTGCAAGTGTTCCACCTTCTTCTTCTCTTACATCAATAAGTTCAAACACTAAATTTTCTAATTCCTTCATTTTTTCATTTTTAATTTTAGGAATTGGAAATGTATTAAATACGAGTTTCGATGAATATCTAGGATCATTCTTTAATTTCCCTCCAATATTTCTAAACCAAACCATATGCATTCTTGACACTATGATTCCTAGCAACCAAATTGGAGCATCATAGATTACATAATTTGCATTGGTAGGGACAATATTTTCATCAATGAAAGTTGCCGGAAGATATTCCCGATTCTCTGGGTGTACTACAGGGAATACTAAAGCCGATTTTGATTGATATGTCGAATCTGAAAACTTCCAAGGTGTTCTCTCTGCACTTTTTGTTTTAGCTCGCTTACTGTTACTACGAAACTCCCTAACCATTTCAATTCTTGTTTTTAACTCTGGAATCATCAGTGCATCATTTACTAAATGATCTTCTAGCCAAAGTGCATATGTAAATTGTCCATTGACTAAATTAGTTGCGTTAATACATTTTTTAAACATATACTCAGTTTCTGGATATTTAAAAATAAAATCTTTATACTCTTCAATGGAAAAAATTAGATTATCATCTCCATACTCAGCACTCCCAATTGTCATCAAGAAAGGTAAATTTTTATTTAATTGATTAGTTTTTAAAACATTGTAATCGGCACCTGCTTTTAGATGCACGTTAATTCTATCAACAGAACTGATTGAATCTTCTAAATAAATATGTTTTCTAGCATTAGTTTTATTGGTAAAACCTACAATTACTACAATTACACCAGCATTATTTTTTGCGTTATTGGACCACCTAAAAGATGGATAAACAAATTTTATATCTAATTTACTTAACAGGTTATCTGCGACAATTGGGGCTTGCTCTCCTTGAAATAGTGAGTTAGTAGAAACAAAAGCAAACTCAGCATTATTATTATAGATAAATTTCGCAGCCTTAAAAAACCAACCAAAAATATAATCCATTATTCTTGTCTCAAGGGGAAAAATGGCTTGAGCTAAATCAGCTTTTTGATCCAAAGACTGTGCATTTCTCCCTTTTGTACCAATATATGGCGGATTGCCTATCAGGTAGATTTCATCAGTCGATGAGTGTGGAACAACCCTATCCCAGTCAAGTCTAAGGGCATTTCCTTGAGTGATGTTTCCTGCATCACGCAGAGGGAGAAAGGCTTGTTTTATTGCGATTTCTTTTTCCGTTTCCACATTCATTTGGTGCTCAGCTATCCAGAGGGAAAGACGAGCCACTTCATGAGCAAAGTCATCTAGCTCAATTCCATAGAATTGATGAAGTGAGATTTTGGATTTTTCAAATAAGTTAATACTGTGGTCATTTCTTAGATGACGGAGAGTTTTCAAAATCTGAATTTCCAAACGACGAAGCTCTTTATAGGTGATAATAAGGAAATTCCCTGAGCCACAGGCTGGGTCAAAGAATTTTATCTTGGATAGGCGTTCGTGAAGTGTGGACAATTCTTTCTCGAAAGTTGCTCTATTCTCTCGCTTGGTTCGCTCGGTTATGTCCTTGTCTTCATTCTCATTGATTTTATCTACAATAGTCTGAAAATTTGCAGTCAGTTCATCAAGAAAGAGCGGTTTAATGACCTTCATGATATTTTCAACAGAAGTATAGTGCATACCAGAGCTTGAACGGTGCTCACTGCTAGCCACTGTCTGAATCATAGCCCCTAAAATATCCGGATTGATTTCATTCCAGTTGAGGAGCTCGCCTGCTTCCAAGATTAATTTTCTTGTTTTCTTATCAAAAACTAGATTAGTTGATGCATCTGTAAACAGTTTTCCATTGACATATGGAAATTCCTGTAACCAGCTTTCTTGGCTGAAACGGTTAGCAATATCCAGACTGGCAAATATCTGATTAAAAAGAGCATTCAAATCACTGCCATCTTCTCGCGAGCGTGTTTTGATGGCATTTGTAAAAATACCTTTTTTCATGATTTCTGTATCTTCGGCAAATAAAAGAAAGAGAAGTCGAATCAGAAACAGGTTAAACTCTTTTTCCTCTTGACTACGGTCATCAAAATGATTGATTTTCTTTAATTCATCATACAAACGTGTAAAGCGTTCCGCAGCCTTAATATCCGCAGGATTTTCCTTGGCATAGTCTACCTTCTCGACGCCATTCCACGCCAAAAAGAAGTCAGCATAGGTTGGTAAGTCCTTAAAAGGAATCTGCAGAGTATCACTTGTCTTGGTATCCTTAGCTGCAAAGTCCACAAAGTTGGTCACGATGATATAACGGGGTTGTGATTTTTTATCCTTAATTCCTTCTTCAATCTCAGCAACACCTGCCACAACCGACTTGTCAGTAGGAACCGTCTTGAAGTAGAGCTTGTTCTTGATTTCACCACTTTGTTCTTTACGGATACGGGTGATAGTCGCTTTTGGAATATCATAAAAAGACAAGAATTCATAGATAAAAGAAGCTTGGTCAAAACCATCCTCCAATAACTGCTGAATCTTGTCTTCGATTGTAATAATATCAAACTTTGCCATAAGATCTCCTACTTTTTCCTAACACATTTGTATTAGTACAAAAGGAGCGTTTGATGAAAAAATAACCCACGTTATTATACTAAACACACCATTCAGTTTCCTAATCTTATTTTGTGATAGGACTGTTGTTGTTAGGGTTTGACTGAAAGTCAAACCCATGGTATACGTAGTATATCATGGGCATTTTTATATTAGTTTTTTAAAAAATCCATCCTCCTCACTATCTCCTCCATATCATAGTCAAAAAGAAGGTCATGGCAATCTGTAAAAAGCTGGCGACGCTTGTCATCATCCACCACCGCGATATCCACTCCCCTATCATCATAGCAATGATAGATGACTTTTTTCTTACTGGATAGGAAGAATACAGAAGCTGAAAGGTAGTGAAAACCACCATGGTCGGCTTTGATAATCTCCTTCAACAGAGCTTTCAAATCTTGGTCAGCGACCGGGAAAAGATAGCGTTCATAGACCAGCACTTCTCCCGTCCAGTCCTCTACTTCAATCAAGTCATGCTCAGGACACTTGTCAAAGTTAAATTTCGATGTAAAATGCCAGAGGTAAGTGTCGATGTCCCTATCTTCCTGGCGAAGCAGCGAAAGAATCACATAGTCGTATGCTGAAGCTGCAGTCTCCATCAATTCAACTGCACGCGCATAAGCATGGTCAAGATAAACTTTTCTAGGAAGAGTCTCAGCCTCCTCTGCAGGACCAATCTCAAATCGGAGCGCCAGAGGGGTCGCATAAAAAAATGGACCTACCAATGGCTTGTTTTCTAATCGAAACTCCTCGATCCAGTTCTTAAAAATCATCGTTTGCTACCTTTCAAAAAAGCAAGTCATTTTCATGACATGCTCCAATTTTTTTACAACAATTCATTCAACGGGGTAAAAATAATGCGCTCCAAATCAGCAACATAGGTTCCCAACTGCTGTTGCTTGCTGAAGTACTCTGTCAAAAGAGCGTTACCTTGAACCTGCTTATTGAAGTCCAGCATCTTTTTCTGGTCCACTTCAGTCGGAATGTCACCAGCCTGCAATTTAGCCTGGATAGACTTTTGGAACTCAATGTAGCCTTCCAAAATAGACTTGGCTTCTGGATTGGCTTCCACAGACACCTTAACCGCTTCAACCGCCTTGTATTCAGGCAAATTGCGGATAGCACGCTCCAACTCATTAGCAATATCATAGATATTTGTTGACATAATTTTCTCCTAATCTAGGTGGATTTGGTAGTCCGTCTGCTGACGCAACCGTCCAGCAGCATCCTCCAAATCTTCCTTATTTTTAAACGTAATTTGCAAGATACCGTAAATATCCTCACGGTTTTCCTCGTTGATACGGATATTGACGATAGAAATGCCTCGCAGGACCTCCAGCACCTTCAAGACCGTGTCTTCCTCATCCGGAACATTGATAAACAAATCATAGAAGGAATCCACACCAGCCCGCTTATGAATTTCCATAGCCTTGCGCATCTTCCGTCCATGGTCGAAAAACTCCCAGATAGCATCCTGGTCTTTTGTGGACAATAGCTGAGCTACTTGGTCCAATCTCGCCTTAAATTCCTCAATCCGTCCCAGAATCGGCTCTGGATTGGTCACCAAAATACTGGTCCACATGCCAGGCTCACTCTCCGCAATCCGCGTCATATCCCTGAAACCACCTGCCGCAAAATTATTAGTGAAAGGATGGTCCAGAGCATAGTCCCCAGCCTGATTCATCAGACTAGATGCCAAAACGTGAGGAAAATGGGAAACCTGACTAGTCACCCGGTCGTGCTCCTCCGCATCGATTTGCACAAAACGAGCACCGGTCCCCGACAACAAATCTGTCAATCGTGGCACTGCATCTGGCTTGGTCAGACTAGAAGGCGTCATGATAAAATAGGCATTTTCAAAGAGCAAGCTATCTGCCGCCTCAGCGCCCGATTTATGGCTACCTGCCATGGGATGTCCACCAATAAAGTTGATACCTTTGGGTGCCAGGTATTCCTCAGCTGCTGCCACAATGGCCACCTTGGTCGAACCTGCGTCAGTCACAAGGACATTTTCTTTTAAGTCCAATTGGCTCAGTTCTTTGATAAATTCGATAGTCTGCTGGATAGGCACACAGAGGATAATCACATCTGCCTGACCTGCATACTGGGTAAAATTGTCTGTCGCCAGGTCCACCATGCCCCGCTCCAGAGCCACGCGCCGCGATTGCTCACCGCGATTGTAGCCAATGATTCGGTAATCTGGGTGGGCCTTCCGAATACCCAGGGCCAAAGAGGCCCCAATCAGCCCCAAGCCTGCAATATAAATCGTTTTTGTCATGAGACTCCTAGAAATTCTTCACATAGTCACGGTGGCTAGCCACAGCTGCCTTGAGTTCTTCCAGGTTATCAGATGAGAACTTGTCCAAGATTTCTGTCGCAAGAACTGTCGCCACAACAGCCTCCATGACCACTCCCGCCGCTGGCAAAGCCGTCGGATCGGAACGCTCCACCGTCGCCTTGTAAGGCTCATGAGTGTCAATATCCACTGACATAAGCGGCTTGTAGAGGGTCGGAATTGGTTTCATCACTCCCTTGATGACCAGGGGCTGACCATTGGTCATACCGCCCTCAAATCCACCGAGATTGTTGGTGCGGCGAGTATAGCCCTCTTCTGCATTCCACAGGATTTCGTCCATGACCTGGCTACCTCTCAAATAACCTGCTTGGAATCCTACTCCAAATTCTGCTCCCTTAAAGGCATTGATCGACACAACGGCCTGGGCCAATTTTGCATCTAATTTTTTATCCCATTGTACATAGGAACCAAGACCAGCAGGCACTCCACCGACAACTGTCTCGACAACACCACCAATCGTGTCGCCGTCGCGTTTGATTTGATCAATGTAATCCTTGATTTCCTGCTCACGTTCCTGGTTGACAATAGACACTTCAGACTTAGCAGCCAATTCACGAATTTCTGCAACAGTCAGACCATCTGGAACGTCGATTTCCTTGCCACCGAAGACGACAACGTGGTTGGCAATTTCAATGTCCAACTCAGCCAAAATGCGCTTGGCAACGGCACCTACCGCCACCCGCATGGTCGTCTCACGCGCAGATGACCGCTCCAAGGAATTACGAAGGTCGTCAAAACGGTATTTCATCCCACCGACCAAATCCGCATGACCTGGACGAGGATGCTTGATCCGGCGTTTTGACTTGAGCTTGTCCTCAATATCTTCCACTGCCATAATGTCCAGCCACTTCTGGTGGTCTTTGTTGGTCACATTGAGCGTAATCGGTGCCCCAGTCGTCTTACCATGACGAACACCAGCCGTGATTTCCACACGGTCTGTTTCTATTTTCATCCGACTTCCGCGACCGTAACCGCCCTGACGGCGAATCAAGTCCGCATTGATGTCATCTGCAGTCAATGGAAGGCCGGCAGGCACTCCCTCAATAATAGCCGTCAAACGTGGTCCATGGGACTCTCCAGCAGTTAAATATCTCATCCTAATTCTCCAAAATCTCTAAAAACTTGCGGGTATTGGCCAGGGACATTTGCCCAGGCGCAGAAACCTCATCTAAACTTGCAAAGGTCCAGCATGAACCAGTTATGTGACCAGCGATGCGAGTGAGTTTACCCAGCTCACCCATGGAAATCGTCGCAAAGGTCTGCTCTGCATTGAGGGTTTTGAAACCTCGTGTGTAGTTCATCACATCCAGAACATCCTGCTCTGACTTAGCCATCACAGCAATCTTAACAACAGCTGGCGATAGACTAGTCAATTCAGACATGATTTCCAGATAGTTGGCCGGTGTCTCCTCAAAGTTGTGGTAGCTCAGCACCAAATTTGGAAAGTCCAGCATCTGGTCGAAGACGGCCTTATATGAATAATATTCAAAATCAATGTACTCAGGCTTATAAAGTCCAGCAACTTCCTTGATTAAGTCCACATATTCCTGGTCATCTAGGTCCAGATAGCCACCCTCACGCGTCGTACGAACCGTGAAAATCACTTCCTTACCATTGCATTTTTCAAAAATAGCAGGCGCAAGAGTCAAGATAGCTTCTTTTTGCAGATAATCTGCCCGCCATTCAATCAAGTCCGCCTCGGCCAGACGCTCAACGTCTAGGGCTTCCACTTCCTCCAAATTTCTAGGCATAATCGGAACGACTATTTTCATTTTTTCACCTGTATTGTAAAGACCTTAAGGTAATTACTACTTTCATCTTTTTTATTGTATACAAAATCCGACGGAAGACGATAGGTCGTCACATAGCGATGCTTGACAGCGCCGAATCCTTTTTCAATCTGGTCCTTGAATTTCTCCAGGGAAAGATTGGCAGCATTGGTTGACAAAATCAAATGACCATTTGGCTCTAAAATCTCTACCGCCTGACTGACCAGCTTATGGTAGTCCTTGGCAACCGAAAAAGTTTGTTTTTTATTACGAGCAAAGCTTGGTGGATCAATAACGATAACATCGTAGGTCAAGCTCTTACGCTTGGCATATTTGAAGTATTCAAAAACATCCATGACCACAAAGCTATGTTGGTCAACATCCACACCATTTGCCTCAAAATGCGCCTGGGACAGCTCCCGAGATCGCTTAGCCAAATCAACAGAGGTCGTCCGGCTGGCTCCGCCCATAGCCGCTGCAATCGAGAAGGCTGCCGTATAGGAAAACATATTGAGCAGGGATTTTCCAGCTGCGAGACCATCTATTAGTGAGCCACGGACCTCATGCTGGTCCAGAAAAATTCCCGTCATCAATCCATCGTTCATAAAAACTTGATAGCGGACACCATTTTCCAAAACCGTAAAGGTATCTGGAGCCTCCTGACCGTATAGATGTGCACTCTCATAATCCAATCCCTTAAAACGAATCTTTTCATAGGCACCTGCAAGCTCTTGATAAACCTGGCTAAAGGCAGAAATAATCACCTCTTTGATGCCATAAACAAAGGAATTATACCAGGAGAATACAGCATAGTCAGCATACAAATCCACTGTAAAACCACCAAAACCATCGCCATCTTGATTGAAGAGACGGAAGGCAGTCGTCTGCTCAGAATGGAGATAGGCCTGCCGCTTAGATTTGGCGGTCTCAAAGAGTTTGACAAACCATTCCTCTGTCACTGCCTGCTTGGTAGAACTAACCAACCAGCCATAGCCCTTATTCTCTTTGGAAATATAGGCCTGACCAATAAACTGATTGGCTTGATTATAGAGTTCCACCCACTTGTCCAGATCCGGTTGAACCAAAAAATCGTGTTCCAGGAGGCCATGCAGTCCTCTTTTTAGCCTTTTTTCAGCTTTGGGATGTAGAATCAATTTCATGGAAATATTATACCAAAAAATTATTCGATTCACAAAAAAACTCCTAGAATTCAAGTATGTTTTGAAAATGTGGTATAATGATGAGAACCTATATTCACAGACCGGAACTCTTATATAGAGCTAGTTTCTAAATCTGCCTTCGGTGTGAAAGGGCTTATAAAATTTTTTGAAAGGACAGAGAGGACTTTAGAATGGTGAAAAAGATTAGCCAATGGATGAAACAGCACCTGAGTGGTCGACTGGCTTTTATTCTTACCCTCCTGACTAGCTATTGGCTCAAGGCCTTGTGGGCCTATTTTGTTGACTTTAACCTGGACCTATCCAACCCCTACCAGTTGCTGATTGCCATTATCAACCCTATTCCACTGGGGCTGCTGCTGCTGGGGCTGGCCCTCTATATCAAAAATAGCAAGTTCTTTTACGCAACTGCAGGGACAATTTACTTCCTCCTCTTTGCCTGGCTGTTCGCAAATGCCGTCTACTACCGAGAATTTTCAGATTTCTTCTCCGTCTCGACTATTTTGGCATCTTCCAGCGTTTCCGAAGGGTTTAAGGGACAAGCAGTGACCAAGTTATTTCGTCCCTGGGACCTAGTTTATTTCTTAGATTTTGTTGGCCTGATTTTCCTGATTCGCGCTAAAAAAATAAGCTTAGACCGTTCAGTTTTCCCTCAGAAACAGGCTCTGGCCCTAACGTCACTATCTGTTCTGCTTTTTTCGATCAACCTATTCTTAGCAGAAATTGATCGCCCAGAGCTCTTGTCCCGCGGTTTTTCCAATACCTATATCGTTCGGGCCCTGGGCTTGCCAGCCTACTTAAGCTATAATGCCAACCAGACCTATTCTGCGGAGAAGGACCGTTCCGGCGCCAGCGCAGCCGATTTGGAGCCTGTGCAAAGCTTCATCCAAACCAATTATGCAGCACCAAATCCTGAATTTTTTGGCAAGGCCAAGGGGAAAAATGTCATTTACCTGCACCTAGAAAGTCTACAGCAGTTCATCATTGATTACAAACTAGAGGTCGACGGCCAGGAATACGAGGTTACTCCCTTCCTCAACTCCCTCTACCATTCCAACTCTACCCTTGCTTTCTCAAACTTCTTCCACCAGGTCAAGGCGGGGAAAACCTCCGATGCTGAGACCATGATGGATACATCCTTATTCGGACTCGACCAGGGTTCCTTTATGGTCCAGTATGGGGGAAGCAATAGCCAGCAAGCTGCTCCCTATATCCTATCCAAGTTGGCCGGTTACGACTCAGCTGTCTTCCACGGAAATAGCGGCACCTTCTGGAACCGAAACAACACTTACAAGCGCTGGGGATACAACAACTTCTTTGATATTTCCTACTTCTCAGAACCGACGGAAGAAAATTCCTTCCAATACGGGCTCAATGACAAGGTTGTCCTGGCTGATTCCATTCAGTATCTGGAACTTCTCCAGCAACCATTCTACGCCAAATACATTCTCGTATCCAATCACTATCCCTTCACAACCAGCTTGAGCGGCGACGAAGTCGGCTTCCCACTGGCCAAGGGAGAGGATGCGACCATCAATAGCTACTTTGCGACAGCAAACTATCTCGATGCAGCAGTCAAGGCTTTCTTTGACTACCTGAAAGAAAGTGGCCTCTACGAAAATTCTATCATTGTCCTCTACAGCGACCATTACGGTATTTCTAATTCCCGTAACCCGGATTTGGCTGCCCTCATTGGCAAGGACCCAGAAACCTGGTCCGAATACGACAACGCCATGTTACAACGGGTTCCCTACATGATTGTGGTACCTGGAATGACAGAGGGACGAATCATTGAGACCTACGGTGGCGAGATAGACTCCTTGCCAACCATTGAGCACTTACTAGGCATTGAAACCAGTCAATTCCTACAAGTTGGACAAGATTTACTGTCACCGCAGAAACAACAGATTGTTGCCATGCGAACAGCAGATACCTTTGTTACACCAGAATATACATCCTATGCCGGCAAGCTCTACTACACCGATAGTGGCATCGAACTCACCAATCCAGATGAAACGACTTTGGCTAAAATCGAAAATATAAAAAATCGGGTAGCTTCTCAGTTAGCAACTAGCGATGCCATTCAAACTGGCGATCTCTTCCGCTTCTTAAAAACCGATATCGGATTCCCAGATGTTTCAACTTATTCCTATCAAGATTCCCTGAAAAAACTGCTAGAAAGAGAAGAAGCACTTGGTCAAGAGTCAACCAGCCTCTGGGCACGAAAAAATAAACAATCGACCGTCAGTCTCTTTAAAGCACCGAGCTATCAGGAATTGCATAAAGAAACAGCTGAGACAAGTGCGACAACTTCCAGCGACACAGATGATTCTGACACAACAACGGAAACCAGCACCAGCGCAGGGAATTAGGAAATGGGAGATAAGCTAACTTCCTTTCCCTGTGTCATTAATTTGAAACCTGTTGACATATTTCACTACTCCTTAGAATGACCATTCTGAGGAGTTTTTCTATGCAGATTGCACCTATACAACTGTCCTTTCAACCTTAATCCAATTGCTTCGCTGCAATCTCCAAAGCGCAAACAAGGACCGAAGCTACTGCTTCAGTCCTTAATCTTCTGTTAATAACGAATGCTTTCGCGAGTCTTTTCGTATGAACGAACAAAACGTTCTGTAACGCCTGGTTCAACTGCTTCCAAGGCAAATGAGATTTCTTCAAATGATGCTTGATAATCAAAATCTTTTTCAAAAATTGCAAGCGAACGATTGAAGGCTTTTTGAATATTCTCGTCGAATGAACGGTAGCGGTTAGAATACTGAAGCAACTGCTCTGTCAGTGTAGAATACTGAACGATTGAATAGGCGATTTCTTCTAATTTTTCCATATCATAGGTCGCATTCTCCAACAATCGATTGATGATTTCAATATTGATTTTAGAATACTCTAACTCTGCTGCCAAAGCTTCCACCTGATCGCTGGTACGGAAGAAACTTGAAAGGAAATATTCTGGAATACCAGGAAGATTTCGTTTTTCCATAAAGCGTTTCAGGGTGTGCAGCTTATGAATGTAGAGATTTGCTTTGATACGAGCCGATTTTTCTGAATCCTCTTGGGTCTTGAGATAGTCTGCCAAGACTAGCTGCTCTTCTTCAATTTCTTTCAAACTTGCAAGGGCATGTTCCAAGCGCTCCTGAAGAATTGAATAGGCTACCTGAGGATTGTCCAAATCTTCAACACCTTCTGTCACAACAGCATCCAGTGATGTCAAGCGATTTGCCAATTGTTGAATACGAGAAACCTTGCTATCCGCCAAAACGTAGGTAGCTTGAAGAAGGTTAACCTCTTCTGTCAATTTGTCTGAATTGCTGCGGATATGCTCCAAATACTTGGGCAGGGTTTTGCTGATTTTAACTGTCTCTTTGTGAGCATCAATTTCCTTCTGGAATACATCATAGAGATGGTCAATGCGCTCTTGAATGTGGGTATTTTCAGCCTCAGCCACATCCAAATCAAACGACACGATGAGGGCTGAATTTTCACGAATAGCAACACGGATTTCCTGGAAAGTCGACTCAATGTCCGTCTCTGTGAACAGGTAATTCTGCTCAACCAACTTACGGTAACCAGACTCCAAATCTTCCAACTGCTCTGGGAAGTCTACATCCACTTTCTCCACCAAGGCAGGGATTCGATCCATGATTTGATTGAGGGCAATCATGTGCTCCTCTGTCTTGTTCAGAATTTCAGCTGCCTCAAGCGGGTCACCAGAAGAATTGAGCATAACGAATTCTGAAAATTCAACTTCGATATTCTTAACTTGCTTTTCAAGCTCTGGAAGTGTATCGCCGTACTTGCCTGAATTTTTCTGCAGAGTTGCCTGCAATTCTTCAAACATATCCAAGGCGTATTTGACACGACCAGTATTTTTCTCTTCTTGTTCGGAAAGCTCTGCCAAGCCTTGACGGATTGACGTGATATCTTCTTCAATCAGGTCAATCTGGCTCTCAATGCTGTCAATAGCATTCTTTGTGCTGACAAAGCGGAAAGCATTGTTGAACCCTTCTGCTTCAAAAATATGGTTCTCAATATCTGCAAATGAATTGAGGGAAAGGTCCACCCATTTTTGATTCCACTCGCGGAAGGAAATTTGACTCTGACCAATCAAGTGCAAGGTCTTTACCTGCTCCACTTCATCATTCACAGGCAGGTTAAATAGCTCTTCCTTACGATCCTCCAACTGGAGCAACTTCTGCTCGTTTCTCTTACGGATGATGAGGCAGGCTACATAGGCAACAATTAAAATGACAACAATCGCTACGATTAAATAGATTGTTCCTCTAGACATGTAGTTCTCCTTAGATAGTATAGTAATTTACTAGAATATATCGCCTTATTATACCATATATTGCTAGCTAGTGCACAATTTTTTTCAGTGAATATGTTCTAAATATCCAATGTTGAGTAAACCGCATTTTCCTCGATAAACTCGCGACGGGGTTCAACCTTGTCTCCCATCAACATATCAAAGATTTTATCTGCCTCAGCAGCATCATCTACTGAAACTTGTGCCATAAGACGATTTTCAGGATTCATGGTTGTTTCCCAGAGCTGGTGATCGTCCATTTCTCCCAAACCTTTGTAACGCTGAATGGTTGGCTTGGAACGTCCTGTACTATGTCTTTCTAAGGCTGCCTGGAGTTCTTGTTCTTGATTGGCTCCTGGTTGGATGTATTCCTTAATCTCACTTCCGACCTTGACACCATAGATTGGTGGCTGGGCAATATAGACGTAACCCGCTTCGACAATCGGACGCATGTAACGGTAAAAGAGGGTCAAGAGAAGGGTTCGGATATGAGCTCCGTCGACATCGGCATCGGTCATGATGACCAATTTTTGGTAGCGTGCTTTCTCAACATCAAAATCTGCCCCAAAACCAGTCCCCATAGCTGTAAAGAGACTACGGATCTCTTCGTTGGCCAGGATTTTATCCATGCTGGCCTTTTCCACGTTCAAAATCTTACCACGGATAGGCAGAATGGCCTGGAACTCACGGTCACGACCGGATTTAGCCGAACCACCAGCCGAATCCCCTTCGACGATAAAGAGCTCTGTCTTAGTCGCGTCATTTGACGAACAATCAGCCAATTTACCAGGCAGGTTGGAAATCTCCAAACCTGACTTCTTACGGGTGACTTCACGCGCCCGCTTGGCAGCAATACGAGCCTTGCTGGCCAGAATGCCTTTTTCTACAATTCGACGGGCAATCTGTGGATTTTCCAAAAGAAACTCCGCAAAGGCGTCTGAGAAGAGACGGTTGGTGATTTTAACAACTTCGCTGTTGCCCAGCTTGGTCTTGGTCTGACCTTCAAACTGCGGTCCAGGGTGCTTGACAGAGATAACGGCGGTCAGACCCTCACGAACATCCTCACCAGTCAGATTGTCCTCATTTTCCTTGAGGATTTTATTTTTCTTAGCATAGTCATTGATAACACGAGTCAGGGCCGTACGGAAACCTTGCTCATGGGTACCGCCTTCATGGGTATGGATATTGTTGGCAAAGCTGACCACATTTTCATGGTAGCTGGTCGTGTACTGCATGGCCACTTCCACCGTAATATCATCCATCTCACCATCCGTATAAATCGGCGTTTCAAAGATAACATCCTTGTTTTCATTAAGGTACTCAACATAAGAAGCAATCCCACCTTCATAGTGGTACTCCTTGGTCTGCTCCTGCCCCTCACGCTTATCGCTGATGGTCAACTGCAAACCACGGTTGAGGAAGGCCAATTCCTGGATACGTTTATTGAGCTTAGCAAAGTCAAACTCGGTCGTTTCCGTGAAGATTTCTGGGTCTGGAATAAAGTGAACGGTAGTACCATTGCGGTCTGTCTCACCAATGACCTTCAAATCATCTACCACTTCACCACGACGGTATTCTTGATAATATACCTGACCATTTTTATAGACATGGACATCCAGCTGGGTAGACAGGGCATTGACGACCGATGAACCTACACCGTGCAAACCACCTGACACCTTGTAACCACCACCGCCAAATTTACCACCGGCGTGGAGAACGGTAAAGACTGTCTCAACGGCCGGACGACCTGTTTTTTCCTGAATATCAACCGGGATACCACGGCCATTGTCAACAACCGTAATCGAATTATCTGGCTCAATAAAGACTTCAATCTTGCTGGCAAAGCCTGCCAGTGCCTCGTCAATCGAGTTGTCGACGATTTCCCAAACCAGGTGGTGGAGGCCTTCTTTAGAAGTAGACCCGATATACATACCCGGACGCATGCGAACAGCCTCCAGTCCCTCTAGGACCTGAATTTGACTGGCATCATATTCCTGGGCTTTTTCTTGTAAATCTTTGATTTCTTCTGTCATGTTCATCCCTTATTTTTCTAGTTATACTTAATGAAAATCAATCTAGCCTAGCTTCAACTGTTTGGGGAACAGTTGAAGGCTGGAAATAGAGCGAACTTGTTCGCCTCAAAAACGCCGAAGGTAGAACTCTGTCGTTCTCTCGTTTCAAGGCGACAGGCTGAAAACCTCCCCCGGAGCTTTTCACTCACCAAGGCACTTGACGACGGATATTTTTGATTTTCGAAGAGTATTAAAACATTCTAACGAATACCCTTCATTATACCATATTTTAGCGCTAATTCCTACTAAAAGCAGACGTTTCACCTGAGAAGCAGACCCTAACTCTCACCCCAACAATCAAGACACAGAACCCAATAAAAAAGCCTCTAGACGGATGCTAAAGACTTCAATAGTTTATGCTATTCTTACAATTCTGTAATATCACCTGTGCGGAGATAGACCATCCACTCACAGATATTTTTCGCGTAATCCCCTACACGTTCCAGGTAGGTCAAGACTTGGAAGTAATCACGTCCAGCAATCAAAGCGTCCGGATTTTTCTTGATTTCTTCAGTGGTCAATTCCTGGATTGTCGCGTAGAAATTATTGATGATTTCATCACGAGCTGCCACTTCGTAGGCTGTTTCGATTTCTGATGCGTTCAAGTAGAGATCCAGAGCCGCTTCTACCAGATTACGGACTTCTTTACCCATCTTCTTGATTTCATCTTCAACAATCTGGATACGAACTTCACCCTTCATGCGGATAGTCGCCTTGGCGATAGAGACAGCATGGTCTCCCATACGCTCCAAGTCGCTGGTTGCCTTCAAGACAGTGATAACACGGCGCAAGTCTGTTGATACAGGCTGTTGCAAGGCAATGATTTCAAGTGACTTTTTCTCAAGTTTGACTTCAAACTCATTGATTTTGCTATCTGCCTCGATGACTTCCTTAGCCAATTCACGGTCATGAGTTGTAAAAGCACGGACTGCATTGTTGATTTGCGCCTGTACTTCGTTCCCCATGGCATAGAATTGATTATGCAATTTTCCTAATTCTTCTTCAAATTGTGCTCTTAACATATATATCTCTTTTCTATATCTAAATGAAGATTAACCGAATTTACCAGTAATATAGTCTTCGGTTTCCTTGTGAGCTGGATTCAAGAACATTTCCTTGGTTTTATTGTACTCAATCAAGTCGCCATCCAAGAAGAAACCAGTACGGTCTGAGATACGGGACGCCTGCTGCATAGAACGGGTAACCAGAACCATGGTGTACTTTTCTTTCAAGCCATAGAGCGTATCTTCAATCTTACCAGCCGAAATCGGGTCAAGTGCCGAGGTAGGTTCATCCATCAAAATAATCTTAGGACTGGTTGCCAATACACGGGCCACACAAACACGTTGCTGCTGACCACCTGACAAACCCAAGGCCGAGTCATGGAGACGATCCTTGACCTCATCCCAGATAGAAGCACCTTTGAGCGAACGTTCTACCGCCTCATCCAAGACGGCCTTATCCTTGATACCATTGATACGAAGACCATAGACAACATTCTCATAAATGGTCATTGGGAATGGGTTGGGTTGCTGAAAGACCATCCCGATTTCCTTGCGCAAGTCAACAGTATCTGTGCGTGGACTATAAATATTCTTGCCGTTGTAATCAATAGCTCCTGTCAAGGTTACTTCTGGGTTCAAATCGCCCATACGGTTGATAGACCGCAAAAGCGTTGATTTACCAGAACCTGAGGGACCAATCAAGGCTGTAATCTCATTCGGGTAGAAATCAATAGAGACGCTGTTCAAAGCCTTTTTCTTATTGTAGTAAACAGACAAATCTTTTACTTGTAAAATAGGTGTTGTCATGGTGTCTCCTTTCTATCCGAAGTGTCCTGAAACGTAGTCGCTGGTTGACTTGAGTTTGGCATTTTGGAAGACGTTTGATGTCTTATCATACTCAATCAAATCACCCAGGTAGAAGAAGGCTGTATAATCGCTGGCCCGGGCTGCTTGTTGCATGTTGTGAGTCACGATGATAATCGTATAATTCTTCTTGAGTTCAAACATGGTTTCTTCCAACTGCATCGTCGCAATTGGGTCCAGGGCTGAAGCTGGCTCATCCATAAGCAAAATCTGTGGTTTTACAGAGATAGCACGCGCAATACAGAGGCGTTGCTGCTGACCACCTGACAAGGTAAAGGCTGACTTGTGCAAATCGTCTTTGACCTGGTCCCAGAGGGCTGCTTGCTTGAGCGAGGTTTCCACGATTTCATCCAAGACTTGCTTGTTCTTGACACCTGCACGCTCATGGGCAAAGGTGATGTTTTTGTAGATGGACTTAGCAAATGGGTTGGGACGTTGGAAAACCATACCGATGTGCTTACGGATTTCGTAAACGTTCATGTTTGGCTTGTTAATGTCAATTCCTTCATAGAGGATTTGGCCGGTTACCTTGGCAATATCAATGGTATCATTCATCCGATTGAGACTGCGAAGGTAAGTCGATTTCCCACAACCTGACGGACCAATCAAGGCTGTGATTTTATTTTTCTCGAACTGCATATCAATGCCCTTGATAGCCTCATTTTTTCCGTAGTAAACATGGACATCCTTTGTCGAAAGGGCTATTTTTTCTTCTGGGAAGGTAATGATATGGCGTTCATTCCAGTTATATTCTGCCATTTTTTCTCCTTATAAGTCGACTGCTTATGCTGCAGAAGTCATTTTCGCATGAAGTTTCTTACCGATATAACGGGCAGAAAGGTTGAAAATCAAGATAAATACCAAGAGGATGGCTGCAGAACCTGCAGATACTTGTGTCGCATCAGGAATCGTTCCCTCACTGTTGACCTTCCAGATATGAACCGCTAGGGTTTCTGACTGACGGAAAATCGAAATCGGGCTGGTAACGCTGAGCGGGTTCCAGTTGGACCAATCAAGGGCCGGAGCTGATTGACCAGCGGTATAAATCAGAGCTGCTGCTTCACCGAAGATACGACCGGATGCAAGGACAATACCAGTAACAATACCTGGCAAAGCCTCAGGAATGACCACGTGGAGAACTGTTTCCCAGCGTGACAACCCAAGGGCCAAACCGGCCTCACGTTGTGTATGGTGAACGTGGCGCAGGCTATCCTCAACGTTACGGGTCATCTGTGGCAGGTTGAATACAGTCAGGGCCAAGGCACCTGAGATGATAGAGAAACCATATTCAAACTGGACAACGAAAATCAAGTAACCAAACAAACCAACGACTACCGATGGCAGAGAGGACAAGATTTCAATACAGGTACGGATAAAGTTGGTCAATGGACCTTTCTTAGCATATTCCGCTAGATAGATACCAGCACCAGTTGACAGAGGAACTGAAATCAAAAGCGTTACAACCAAGAGGAAGAAGGAATTGTAGAGTTGGATACCAACACCACCACCTGCTTTATAGGAAGATGACTTGCTGGTCAAGAAATGCCAGTCCACATGAGGCAACCCTCTTAGTAGGATAAAGAGGATAAGGGCTGTCAAAATAACGACGATAACTGTGGCGATAGAGTAAAGAATACCAGTCGCCAGTTTATCCATTTTCTTAGCGTGCATAGTTTTTCTTACCCTCTCTCGTAATAAATTTCATAATCATATTGAAGACCAAGCTCATCAAGAGCAAGACAAGGGCCAGTGACCAGAGGACGTTGTTCTGGACCGTTCCCATTACCGTGTTACCGATACCCATGGTCAAGACAGAGGTCAGGGTCGCAGCAGGTGTTGTCAAGGACGTTGGGATAACCGCTGAGTTACCCACCACCATCTGAATAGCCAAGGCCTCACCAAATGCACGGGCCATACCGAAGATAACAGCTGTGAAAATACCTGGTTTAGCTGCGTTCAGAATAACGCGCCAGATAGTCTGCCAACGCGTCGCACCCATGGCCAAACTTGCCTCACGGTAGTGACGAGGAACGGCCTTCAAGCTGTCCACTGTCATAAAGGTTACAGTTGGCAAAATCATGACGAAGAGTACGAATACACCTGACAAGATACCAAAACCTGTCCCGCCAAAGATGGAGCGGACAAAGGGTACCACTACCTGCAAACCGATGAAACCATAAACTACTGATGGAATACCGACCAGCAATTCGATAACTGGCTGGAGAACCTTAGCACCACGTTTTGGTGAAATCTCTGTCATAAAGACTGCTGCTCCGATAGCAATCGGCGTTGCAATCACTGCTGACAGGATGGTAACGATAAAGGAACCAGAAATCATTGGTAGGGCACCAAAAGTTTTGGATGCCGGTTCCCACTTGTCACCGAACAAGAAATCTACAATGCTAATGCCATCCACAAAGAAGGTCGAAAGTCCGCGTTGGGCCACGAAAATCAAAATCATGGCAACGATGAAGACAATCAAGCTCAAGCAAAGGAAGGTCAAAATTTGACCAAATTTCTCTAAACGAGAGTTCTTGGAAGGGGTTGACAATTCTTTTTCAAGTTGTTGATTTTTCATTTCTACTCCTTCTCTGTGACCACGCCATCAGCTGTCTTTTCAACCTTCATGGCATTCATCGAAATATAGCCCATGCTGACAACGATACCTTCTTGGACTTCTTCTGAATACATGTAGTCCAAGAATTCCTTGGTCAAACCTTCGGGCTCGCCCTTAGTGTACATATGCTCGTAAGCCCAGATTGGCCAGTCGTTGGTCGCTACATTTTCAGCCGTCGGTTCAAACCCGTTCAATTTAATGGTATGAATTGACTCATCTAGATAGGCAAAGGCCAAATAAGAAATCGCTCCTGGCGTTTGGGCTACAATGGACTTAACCATCCCGTTTGAATCCTGTTCCTGACTTTGAATGGCTTTTTCACCTTGCATGATGATGCCGTCAAAGGTCGCACGAGAACCCGAACTTGCTGCACGGTTGATAATGGAAATTGGAAGGTCTTTACCACCTAGCTCCTTCCAGTTGGTAATTTCACCAGTGAAGATTTTACGCAAGTCCTCTGTCGAGATGTCGTCTACTGTCACCTCTTCGTTGACAATGACCGCTAGACCTGCAACTGCTACTTGATGGTCCACCAGCTGGCTGGCATCAATCCCATCCTTCTCCTCAGCAAATACGTCTGAGTTACCAATTTGGACAGCTCCTGACTGAACCTGTGACAAACCAGTACCCGAACCACCACCTTGGACATTGACAGACTTACCGATGTTGACAGAGCCAAATTCATCCGCTGCCGCCTCAACCAAGGGTTGGAGGGCTGTCGACCCTACTGCTGTAATGGATTCTCCACGATCAATCCATGACGAGCAAGCAGAAAGGGCCAAACTAGAAACTAAAAATAAAGCTGCAATACCTAGCTTATGCTTTTTTTTCATGTCGTTTTTTCCTTTACATTTTTCAGTGGAATCTCCTCTATTTTATGTATTTTTTACATAGAATTTACAAGATTTTTCCACCATTCCACTATAACATATAACCGTACAAGTTGCAAAAATAATCTGCTTGCATCTCTTAAAAACGAAGGCCTTTGGGAAAGCTGTTTTTCAAGGTCCCATTGACAATTTTTGCAAATCCCAGACCATTGCCAGCAACCGCTACCTGATACCAACCATTAGGCAAATCCTTGGACACTTCAAGAGGCTGACCAGCCACATAGGCGGTGAAATCATCCAAGCCAATGTCCACTCGTTTTTTCACCTCATGGCTATGCAGGGCAAGACCAAGGGCAAAACTTGGCTCGAAACGTTTCTTCTTGAAAACGCCCAGATGAAGACCATTTCGGGCAATCTTAACCTTGGATAAGTCTGGCAGACCGGCAGGCAAGAGATAGAGATTGTCGCCAAAGACCTGCAGGAGACCGTCCAACTGAACCCGCAACTGCTGTTCCGCAAACTCCTTCCAGAGCTGGCTTTGTTCCCGGTTGAGATTGGACTTGCCAGACTTGACTTTCTTGCTTCTTCCCTGACCGACATAGCGGAACTTGGCCACAAATTGCCCTTCCCCCTTGAAATGGTGCGGATACATACGAGCCGTCTCAGGACAGCCAATGCCCTCCACCATTCCATTTATTTTAGGAATATCCACCAACTCTAGATGAAATTCTTTTACTAACCAGGCTACAATTTCTTCGTTTTCCTCAGGCGACCAGGTGCAGGTTGAATAAATCAGTTGTCCCTGGGGAGCCAGCATCTCTATTGCAGACTCCAAGATTTCTCTCTGTAGAGCCGCACATTGGGCCGGGTAGTCCGCAGACCAGTACTGAATGGCATCCGGATCCTTGCGGAACATGCCCTCACCTGAGCAGGGGGCATCCAGAACAATCATATCGAAATAGGAAGGGAAAACCTTTGCCAAACGGTCGGCTGATTCATTGGTCACGATAACATTTCTGGCAGCAAACCGTTCAATATTTTCAGCTAAAATCTTGGAACGCTTGGTCGATATTTCGTTACTGACCAAGAGGCCAGTATTATCCAAATAGGAAAGCAGGTGGGTCGACTTGCCTCCTGGGGCTGCCGCCAAGTCCAGGACTTTCATCCCTTTTGCAGGCGCAGCTACTTGACCGACAATCTGAGCGGCCGGTTCCTGGGAATAGACCAGACCTGTCACGTGCTCAGGGGATTTTCCTGAAACTTTGCCATAGTAAGACCAGGGCATGTCCGGAATGGCATCCACAAATTCCATCTGGGCCTCTTTAAGCGGATTGGTACGAAACCCTGAAACAGCTGGCTGGTCAAAACTCTCAAAAAATGCTTGGGCTTCTGGTCCAAGCAATTCACTATATTTATCAATAAAATCTTGTGGTAAATTCATGATGTCAGATACCTTTTTACTTCTTCAACATTGGCGTCGGCCACCAAGAGAACATACTCCCGTCCCTGGTAAAGTGGCTGGTCATTTTCCAAACTCAGGAGACTGAACCCAAGGGCCTGACCAAGTATGGCTGCTGCCGCATAATCCCAGGGGTAAATATAGGAAGCGTAGGCCAGAAGACGACCCTTCAAAACCTGTAAAAAGCCAATCCCAGCACTTCCTACCGATCGCGTCCCCAGGGTTTGCTGGGCCAAATCCCGCAAACCATAGGCATTTTCTGCATAAATCTTGGCATTGAGCCCCAGCAAACTGTAGGCAAAATCCTTCTTCTGGGGAGCAGGCAAGAGTTGGTCATTGAGCTTGACAGGGTAGTTAGCACCACCATGCAAAATCTCATCATTCATGAGATCGTAAATGACCGCAAAAATCCCTTTTCCTTCTTCAAAATAAGCCAGCATAATGGCAAAATCCGCCTTCTGCGCGATAAAATTCGTGGTCCCGTCAATAGGGTCGATGACCCAGACATGACCAGTATCAATGCTGGAAACATCGCCACCTTCTTCACCAAAGATATGGTCGTCAGAATAATGCGATAAAATAGCCTGACTGAGACGCTCCTGGATAGCCATATCCACATGGGTTACCAAGTCCTGGGGATTAGTCTTTGCAGTGATTTCCAACTGGTCGTCCAGATGTTCCAGGAGAAAGTCCCCGGCTTCCTTGACAATCGTCAGGGCAAACTGGTATTTAGCGTCCAAGTCTGACCACCCCCTTCTGCCTTTCTTTGGCAGCCTTGGCTACACGGTAGCTAGAGTAGCCAGAAACATCCTCAAAATCACGGTCAATTTGCTTTTCTTGGGCCTTACTGGGAACCACTTCCTTGAAGGCACGGTAGGCTGTCAAAACCTGTCCTGCATCAGCTCCCTTTTCATAGGCCAGCTCCACCTGATTCAAAAAAGAAAGCACGGAGGAAATCTCCTCTGTGCTCCACGAAAAATCAAGTGGATATGAATAATTTTTGTTCATATCAATTTATCCTATTTCTGCTCGCAATGTAGCATTTTTTAATTCTTGTTTACGGTATTTTCTAGGAAGGAAGGCACGGATTTCATCTTCGTTAAACCCAATCTGCATCCGCTTTTCATCCAAGATAATGGGACGACGCAAGAGACTCGGATGGGTTTCTATCAATTCAATCAATTGACCAATGGACAGGTCATCGACATCCACATTCAACTTTTGAAAAACCTTAGAACGTGTTGAAATGAGGTCATCCGTTCCATTTTCTGTCAAGGCTAAAATTTGCTTAAGCTCGACAGCAGTCAGCGGACTGGTCATAATATTGTGCTCAATAAAAGGGACTTCATGATTGGTCAACCATGTACGCGCCTTGCGACAACTAGTACAGCTTGGCGATAAAAACAAGGTAATCATCTGTTTCAGCTCCCTTCTACATTCCTAATCACTTATATTATATCGCAACTTTAGAACGTTTTCAAGGCTATTCCTGGATTTATTCCTCTTTCTTAATCAAAATGTCGATTTTTTTCTCCAGCTCCTGAATCTTCAGACCTTGTTCCTCGATTTTGGCAAGGAGAATATCCATCTTGGTCTCGCGCTCATTGTCGGTAAAAAAGCGGGTAATGGTCGAAGTCACCATACCGAAGGTGCAGATGCCAATCAACATCAGGAGGATGGCCATAATTTTTGAAATAGTATCCGTAGGAACAATATCCCCGTAACCAACCGTTGTCATGGTTACAATAGACCACCAGAGGGCATCAAAGAAGGACTTCTTCTCGATGATAGACAGGACCCCACTGGCCACTAGGACAGCTGATACATTGAGCATCAGAACCTTGGACAGGCTATTGGTGTGGAGGAGCTTATTGAGCGTGTCCCAGAAACGATTGGACAGGGCAAAAATGCGGGCAACCTTGACCAGGCGAAAAAGCCGCGCCAGCCGACCAATCTGCAGGAAACGAAAGACCGAATCGAAGGGAATAATGGCAATCAATTCCAAGATATGGTCCTGTATGTATTGCAGATTATCTTCTGCATAATATAGCTGAACGAAATAGTCCACTACAAAAATGAACCAGAGGCACCAATCCAAGGTCTGAAAGCCAGAATTATACACAAGGCTGGTATCCAGTAGTTCCAAGACAATCAAAAGAACGTAGGCCAGGGCCAGATAGGTCATGACCTTTTCATAAATAGGGTGTTGGACCCATTTTTTAATCATGCTGCCCCCAGTTGAGTGAATAGGCTTCATCACTCTTCATCTGCTCCATCAGAGCCTCAATGCCATCAAACTTAATCATGTCACGGATTTTTTCCAACCAGAAAATAGTCATACTTTCTCCGTAGATAAAGTCTTCAAAGTCAAAAATATGGGCCTCAATCCGCAGTTCAGTCCCATCAAAGGTGACATTTTTCCCTACGCTGGTCATGGCTCGGTAACGTCGGCCACCGACCTCTACATCTGCTACATAAACACCGTCCGACGGCAGATGAACTCTATCGTAAGGAGCCAGATTAGCGGTAGGATAACCAATAGTTCGACCTCTAGCATCCCCGTGAACAACCAGGCCTTGAGTCGTAAAGGGGTGGCCCAGCAATTGATTAGCAAGGGTGACATTCCCTTCTTTAATAGCTTGGCGAATGCGGGTGGAAGAAATTTTTTCACCGCCCATGGTCACTGCCTCCACAACCTCAACCCGACCATCAAACAGTTCTGCCAAAACCGTAACATCTGCTCTGCAATTGCCAAAATGATAGTCGAAACCTGCCACCAAGACCTGAGCCTTGAGCCCCTTGATGTAGCGTTCTACAAATTGCTCCGGCTGATTGCTGGCAAATTCACTGGTAAAGGGCGTCAAAAATAGCCGGTCTACACCATGGTCTGCCAAGAGCTGGTAGCGTTGCTCCGGGCTGGTTAAATGAAGGAGTAAGTCCGGCGAGAAGCGGGCAAAAGCCAGCTTGGGTGACTCAGGAAAGGTCAAAACCGTCACGGTCAACCCCTCTTGATCCGCTATTTTTCTGGCCCGCTGCAAGAGTGCCTGGTGGCCCAGGTGAATCCCATCAAAATAACCCAAAACCAGCACCGTAGGCTCCTGCTGGTTCAAATCCCTGTAATCATTTATCTCTATAATTTCCATAACAGTTTATTTTATCATATTTTTGGACGAAAACTAGGCAAAAACCTTGCTTGGTTTGTAGAGGTCGTCTCGTTTTTCAAAAACAGCAATCAACTTGTCCTCATATAAGCCAGCTACTCGGTCTGCACTGGCATCCAATTGGAGAAAACGGCCAAAGCCAGCATCTGCCACCTGCTCTTCATTCAAGGTCACAATCGGCAGATCACCAATGCCTTGCTCAATGGGGCGAAGGAAGGAGAAATCATCTCTAGCAACCAAGACCGCTATTTCCTCCAAGGTCAGGGCGTCATCCAGGCACATGCCTGCTGAACCAGTCCGCTCCAATTTGGACATGTGGCTGGCATAACCTAGCTTGGCACCCAGGTCCACAGACAGGGTCCGAACATAGGTTCCCTTGCCGCATTTGACACGGAACGTAAATCTGGCACAGCCGTCTGACAGCTGAATAGGGCTAGTGCGTTCAAAGCTGTAAATGTCCACCTGGCGTTGGGGACGCTCTACCTGCTCTCCTGCTCGTGCATATTCATAGAGTTTACGGCCATTGATCTTGACAGCTGAGTACATAGGCGGAATCTGGGTAATCCGACCGACAAAGCTAGCCATAGCCTCATCCACTGCCTGCTCTGCTATTTCCAAAACAGGCGTCGTCTCCAAAGTTTCCCCGGACGCATCTTCTGTCGTAGTCGAGTAGCCAATGGTAATCTCGCCCTCGTAGACCTTGCCCTCCTCCTGCATGAACTCAATCATGCGAGTAGCCTTGCCAACCGCAATGGGCAGAACACCTGTCACATCTGGGTCCAGGGTCCCGCCATGGCCAATTTTCTTTTCCTGTAGGATCTTGCGGAGCTTGAAAACCGCATCATGACTGGTCATGCCAGCCTCTTTTTTTAAATTGATAATTCCTGAAATCATAGATTTAATTATACCATAAAAGGACCGCTCTTGTGAGCAAGTCCTCGCTTACTTTCTAAGAAGCTGTATTTACAAGTAAATGTCATTTAGAAAATTTCCTTAGTTAAAGGTGTTGAACTGTAAATACAGGTTTATAAATTCCTGACTAGCCAATCATCCCTAGCAGATACTGCAAGAGGAGGGAGATGCAGGTAATGCTAATCCAGCAGCTGGCCCCTAGCAGAATGGCTCTTCCACCTGTCCTGAGCAGATGAAGCAGGTCTGTCTTGAGTCCAATCGCTGCCATGGCCATGGTGATGAAGAACTTAGACAAATCCTTGATGGGCGCAAAAATTGCTTGAGAATAGCCCAGACCAGTCCAAATCGTCGTAAAAAGACTGGCCCCAAGGAAAAAGAGGATAAAGGTCGGAAAGACCGTTTTGAGCGAGAAATCTGACTGGCTGGACCGAGCTTTTTTGGCTTGCAGAATGGCCAGAACAAGAGTAATCGGTATGATGGCCAGAGTTCGTGTCAATTTGACTGTTACACCTGTATCTAGGGTCTGACTTCCCAGCTGGTAAAGATTATCCCAGGTGCTTGCTGCCGCTGTGACAGAGGAGGTATCATTGATGGCAGTTCCTACAAACAAGCCAAATTCTTGACCCGATTGGGTGGAAAATCCCAGGATTTGTCCTAAACTGGGAAATAGCAGTGCTGCCAAGAGATTAAAGAAAAAAATCACCGAGATGGCTTGGGCAACCTCTTCATCCTTGGCCTTGATAACAGGCGCTGTCGCTGCAATGGCAGAACCCCCACAAATCGAAGAACCAACTCCGACCAGGATTGCAATCGGCGCTTCAATCGCAAAATACTTGTGCCCAAGATAGGCCACTAGCAGGGCTGTTGAAATTGTCGCAAGGATAATAGGCAAGGACTGCTTGCCAGTCTCCCAGATGACACCCAGATTGAGACCAAACCCTAGTAGAATAACCGCATATTGCAATATTTTTTTAGATGTAAAGGCCAATCCAGCATCCAAAACATAGCTATCCTTGATAAAAAATGCTAAGACCAGTCCTATTATCAAGGCAAAGACTGCTCCACCAACCAGCGGAAATTGACTTCCCAGCCACTGACTGGCCAAGGCAATAATGACACAAACACCGATACCAGCTGCTTTTCTCCTAAATTCCATCCTAACCTCCCCCAAAGGAAACTTTTCAAACATTATACTCTTTTTCTGTAAAAAATGCCTGGGAGGGATGATAAACACCTCAGGCCCATTAGAAAAGACCCGCACAAGCAGGTCTTGAATTTTAGGGGGCAGTTAATCTAGATCGGTGACTTGGTAATCACCCTCAATATAGAAAGTCGATGTCAGGCTTTCCTGCCCTTCGTTGACAAGGATTTCCACACAGTTGCTGTCAACCAAGACCAGCAGGTCTGTCGCTTGAACAGTAACTGCTCGGCGAACCGTTGGCCACTCTTCTTCACCAGACTGCTGGATTTTGAGGTGACTACGGTCAATATAGACTTCTTGGCTTTCTTTATCGTAACCAAATTGCAGGTAATCTTGGTCACTTCCAAGTTTTAGTTCCAAACTGTCTTCCAGTCTAATAGAGAGCTTGCTTGGACCTTGGATACTTTGTCCAATTTCAATATCCTTGAAGGCTTCCAAGACACTTGTTGGCAGAACTTGGTGCAATCCGTTTTCAGTCTTCTTGAGAATGCGTGGTAGGGTCATTTGACCAAACCATTGGTGTCCAAGGTCATTGGTCACCAACTTGCGACCCCAAGTGTGCATCCAGGCTACCATGATCCTTTCGCCTTCTGGACCTTGGGTAGTCTGAGCTGCGTAGAAGTCATGTCCGTGGTCAATTTCTTTGAAGGATTCTGCCACAAAGACCTTCTTATCCCAGTCCACATGACCTGTCACAAAGATGTTGGAATTGATATTGATAAAGTCATTCCCGTCTTTTTGGTAACGCATGGGAGAGATAATCAGGTACTCTTGACCGTCCACTTCAAAGTAGTCAGGACATTCCCAGACAAAGCCTTGGTTGGCCTCACCTTTCAAGAAGATAGACTCAAATTTCCAATCCGTCAGGTTAGGAGAGCTGAGTAAGACGATACAGCCGACATTGTCCTTATGCTTGGTTGCGACAACAGAGTAGTAGTGACCATCTTTCTCAAAAATCTTCGGATCGCGGAAGTCATTGGCAATGACTTCTTCTGGCAGTCCATCTGCTGTTGCGACTGGATTCTGCTCGATTTTTTCAAAGTGAATACCGTCAGTTGAGAAGGCCATGTTCTGAACTTGGCTAACTGTACCGTCTTCATTGACGATATGACCGGTATACATGAGCCAGAGGACATCATCTTTGACAATGGCAGAGCCCGAGAAACAGCCGTCTTTATCGTAAGCTTTATCAGGAGCTAGGGCAACTGGAAGCTGTTCCCAGTTGACCAAGTCCTTACTTTTCGCATGACCCCAGTGCATCGGTCCCCAAACACTTTCGTAAGGGTTGAATTGGTAGAAGAGATGGTACTCTCCACGGAAGTAGATAAATCCATTTGGGTCGTTCATCCAGCCGGTTTCTGGTGTTAAGTGGGCTTGCGGTTTGAAAATCGGATTGACCTTTCCTTTTTCTGTCTGAATAAATTGATTGGCTTCTACTACTGTTTTCACAGGCAGCCTCCTTTTGATTACTGATTTTCTTTGTACTGATCGTAATATTTTTGCTTGATAGCTAACCAGTCAGAAAGACCATAGCTTTCCAACTCTTTCAAGTAGCTATCCCACTCTTCTTCGATACCACCGTTGACAATCCATTCTGCACGTTTACGGTAGATAAAGTCGTTCATATCTACTTCAACTTGAGCAATCTTGTCCAAATCTTCTTGTTCCATGAAGACACGAGGGTAGATGTCATCGTTGGTCACATAGTCAAGATAGGTTTCGTGCATCAAATCCAAACGCCATCTGGCATCGTCTGGCATTGTTGTCACAGTTCCGTAGTACTCATCAAGAATAGCAAGCGGTCCACCAACTTCTGTCTTCTGACGCAATTCGCCTGGAGCTGTACCGTTCAACGGCAAGTGTGTCAAGCTATCTGTAGCTTCATCGTATTCGAAGATGTTTTGTTGGGTTTCATCACCATAGGTACCCCAGTTGTTTTGAACAGACTGGATTGGTTTGTATTGGGCATCGATCCACTTGGCTGTCAATTCCAAGTTTTTTGAAACGTTTCATTTTTCTTGCAAAAATAAAACCAACTGTTTATTGATGATTTTATTCTAACATTGTAACCGTTTTCTGTCAACTGCTTTTTAAAAATTTTTTGTCGTTTTTCCTTCTAGGTAAGAAATTGGTAATGTAACTTGGAGAGAGCGCTCCCTTTTCTCAATAATGTCGACTAAACAGGCAACTGCTTCTTGGGCCATAGCCTCCAATGGCTGACGAATGGTAGAAAGTTCTAAAGAACGTTCACTTGCCAACTGAATACCGTCATAGCCAATCACCTGCACATCTTCTGGAACCCGTCGTCCCAGTTTTTCTAAAACAGCAAGAGTATCTAGGGCTGTAAAATCATTGATGGTAAAAATGGCGTCAACCTGTGGATTGTTAACCAAAAATTCTTCGACTTGGCCACCAAAATCATCATAAGGCTCTTCCAAGTCCAAGACCTGACAAGGAAAACCTGCTTCTAAAATCCGCTTTTCAAAATATAAGCGGCGCTTCTTGGTTTCATTGATGGTTTTATTGTGCCCACCGATAAAGGCAAAATGGCTACCACCTTTTTCAATCAAGGTGTCCGCTGCTAGTTCTGCACCAGCTTGGTTGTCCGAGCTGACACAGGCTATTTCCTTGTTTTCATAGGTGCGGTCGATACTCACAAAAGGAATATTAGATGATAGGTAATCGTCAATGGGACTATAGGTGATGGCGATAATGCCGTCCACCTTATTTTGTTGCAACATAGTCAGATAATCCAGTTCCCTTTTTGGACCAGAAATATTGCAAAGGAGCAATTTGTAATTTTTCTTACTCAGCTCCACTTCGACATGATAGGCAAATTCTCCAAAAAAGGGATGCCAAACAGTCGGAATAATCAAGGCAATGGTTTCGGTCTTGTTCTTCTTCATACCACGGGCATAGACATCCGGAATGTAATTCAATTCCTGAATGGCAGCATTGACTTTTTCAAGCGTACTTTCCTTAATACCTGGCTCATTGTTGATAACTCTTGATACAGTCCCAACGCTTACACCAGCAACCCGCGCAACATCTTTCATGGTGATTGATTTTTGCTCTTCCATGGTTTACCCCTTTCTTTTGAAACGTTTCAATATTTAATACTAGGATATCATTGATAGCGTTTTCTGTCAAGAAAAAATAAAATAGACCAGCTGAGCCAGTCCATTGAGCTGACAAAGTCTAATTATTTCTTTTTCTTTCTTTTCAAATAATCAAATAAATCCAACAAACAATAAGGAATAAGATAAACAAAATAAGCTAGAAAGAACAATCTTGAATCAAGATTGCTAAAATACAAAACAACCAAAACTAGAAGAGATAATACTAAATAGAAATTCTTATTTTTAAATAGTTTGCTCATTGTTATTTACCCCTAAAGGCCGTGAAATGTTTATAGCCTTTTGTTTTAAATAGAGCCGTCCATTCCTTACGATTTATACATCTTCTTCATCGGGTGCTTGGCAATGACTTCTGGGTGATTGTCCAGTGCTGCCTGGCCTTTTTCGGTCAAGGCGTAGCCACGAACCTTGAAGTAAGGTGCCAATTGCTCCTCCTTCAAATGGTCTTTGAGGGCTTGATCAACTTCTGCCGCCTTCATTTTCGACAAACCGGTCACACCTTCTGCCTTAAGAATATTTTTCTTGGCCGTTGAAGTAATGTGATCCAGCGACTCAAATGCTGTTTCGACGCGGGCATAGCCATCCGCAATCAGTTGTTCCATATGGGCAGGACCGTCAATCCCATAGCTGTACTCAAAATACTTGGAATAGGGCGTCGTCGTTTCAAAAGAACCTAGACTAATGCGCCAGAGCAAGATAATATCGCCCGGCAAAATTCCCTCTTCCAGACGGACCATATTGCGCTTGGGAACCGGCTTGGGTTCTAGCAACCATTGACCCAAATCGCGTTCATGAGAAATATAAGGCTTGACCTCATGGTCTTTATACATTTCCTCAATGCGTTTCTCAAATGACATGTTCTCTTCCTCACCAAACTTAAACTTCTCCTCAATTATAGCCTATTTATGGGCATAGGACAAGAAGAACTGCAGACTGTTAGGCACCAACCATAATCTGCCAGCAGATACCAAATTGGTCCTCAAGGTTGGCATAGGCAGGAGCCCAAGGTGTTTCCTGGTATTCAGCAATAATCTTCCGTGCATCCCGGCTCAATTTCTCGTAAATACGTCTAGCATTATCCGCCGTATCCACCACAATAGAGGCCGAAAAATTGTAGCCCTGTCGGTATTCAAAGGCAGGATATCATCAGTCGATGCTCTCCGACCACTAATTCAGCGCTCAAGAGCAAATGTTCGTGCTCCTTGGGACAAGGATGGACAAAGTCTGCCCATTTCTTCAGATTACAGACCTCAGCCTGCAGGGCATCTTGGTAAAACTGGACCGCTTCCACCCCATTTCCATTCGTTACTAGATTGATTTCTAGCGCTTGTATCATTTTAACATCCTCACATTGATAAATAAGCATTCTGCAACTTCTTCATTATACAAAATGGCAATTTTTATTATACAATTTTTGTAGAAAATTTCAAAAACAAACGAATTTCAGATAATTAAAGTCAATTCATAAATATTGGAATAATCAACTTTTTATCGATATTTATTCAAAAATTAACTTAAAATCATTTGTAAATATTTAGTTATTTTTAATCAAATAAAATTCCTGCTAGCCAGAAGATGACTGCAGGAACTTGGTCTAATCTTGTCTTTTAAACTGGAGCAAGCGGCTGCCTTGGAAGGTCAATTCTCCCTGGTCACCTTCAGCAAGTAGGGCATATTCCTCAGGCTTGACACGAAACTCCCTGCGCTCCTTCTGCCATTCAAAGGTCACATAGTAATTGGTCCTAGCCATTTCATTGCCAAAGACATGAGTGCGCTTGGACACTAGCTTGGCCTGCCGAATTTCCACCGGAGACTGGTTATTGCGATGCCATTCCAAAAAATTTCGGACGATTTGATAGACAACAATCCCCAAAATAATGGTGGCAACTGCATAAATGAATAGCATAATTACATCCACACTTCCACCTGGACCTAAAAGATTGTCAAACATAGTAGATACTCCTTTTACATTTATAAGAATAGTATATCATATTTTGAATGGCCAGGAAATTGAATATTGACTAAAATCATGATAAAATGAAGCATAATTTTGAAATGAAAGTGATGATACAAATGAAAAAACTACTTTTTCTAGGCCTTACTAGCAGCCTCCTACTGACAGCCTGCGCCAACTCAACAACGACACCAAGCAGCACTGAAGAGGCTAATTCAAGCTCTACCCTGCAAACAACTTCTGACTCGACAGCAGCCAGCAAATTCAAAAAAGACCTGGCCTACGCTGTCAACAATCCTGACGCCGTTTTTCCACAGTTGAGCCCAGAGGTTGCTGACAATGAGGCCCTGGTCAAGATAAAAACAACCGAGGGAGACATCACCATCAAGCTCTTCCCTGAATTGGCCCCTATGACGGTGGAAAACTTCCTGACCCACGCCAAAGAAGGCTACTACGATGGTACGATTTTCCACAGGGTTATCAAGGACTTTATGATTCAAGGCGGAGATCCCCTTGGCAATGGTACCGGTGGCGAGTCCATTTGGGCTGGCAAGGGGACGACCAAGGATGCCGGCTATGGTTTCAAGGATGAAATTTCTGCCTTCCTCTACAATATCCGTGGCTCTCTTTCCATGGCCAATGCTGGCGCGGGGACAAACGGCAGCCAGTTCTTCATCAACCAAAACACAACCGATATGTCCGGTCAATTGGCTGGCGCAGGCTATCCTGAAAAAATCCTACAAGCCTACAAAAACGGGGGCAATCCAAACCTGGATACCAAGCACACCGTCTTTGGTCAAGTTACCGAAGGCATGGACGTTGTGGATAAAATCGCCGCTGTAGAAACCGGCGAAAACGACAAGCCCAAAACAG
The DNA here is from genome assembly GCF_043674115.1 of Streptococcus sp. A34. NCBI lineage: Bacteria > Bacillati > Bacillota > Bacilli > Lactobacillales > Streptococcaceae > Streptococcus > Streptococcus sp. A34. The sequence goes on from NZ_JBIMJM010000002.1 coordinate 69,077, forward strand.
ATGTGAAAATCGAAAATATCGAAATCTTGAAAGACTACACCTTCCCAACAGAATAGACCAAAACCCAGTCGACGACTGGGTTTTAATCTTTCTCCAAAAAGGCAATCAATGTCTTGGCAGAACGTTCGCCTGCCTGGATGATAAATTCATCAAAGGTAATATTAGCATCGCCTTGAGCCGTGTCGCTCATGGCACGAATGACCAAGAAAGGCTTGCTCAGATTGACTGCTGCCTGGGCAATGGCGGCTCCTTCCATTTCAACAGCAAGGACCTGTGGAAAATGTCCTTTGATGGCCGCAATCTTGTCAGCACCTGCAATAAAACTGTCTCCTGTTGCGATTAGACCCACATGGCTGTCGATTTCCTGCTCTGCCAAAACGGCTGTCACCTTCTCAAGTAAGGCCTGGTCAGCCGGGAAATACAGTTCCTGCCCTGACATTTGCCCATAGGCATAGCCGAAGGCTGTCAAATCCACGTCATGGTAGGCTAGCTTGTCAGCCACTACCACATCACCGATTGAAATGCCCTCTGCCACTGCACCAGCCGATCCTGTATTGACAATGGCATCAACCTCAAAGCGGTCCACCAAAATGGCCACCGACATGGCTGACATGACCTTACCGATGCCTGACTGGACCAAAACTACCTCATGCTGGCCAAGTTTGCCTTGATAATAGGTTCTGCCAAGCACTTCTGTCTCGACTGGCTCCTGCAAATAGTCCACCAAAACCTTGAGTTCCTGGGGCATGGCTGCGATAATTCCAAATTTCATAATCTCTCCTACCAAAAAATAACCGCTACGATAAACAGAAGAACAAGAATCACTACCCAAAACAAGATTGTATTGACCTTGCTGCGAAAGGCTTCGCGCTTATTGGTCTCAATCCGTCTACTTTTAACAACCGAGGGTTGGACAGGGATGCGGATGGTATGCCCTTCTACATAGCCCTCGTATCCTTCCTCGTCCAGATAGTCCTGAAAATCATCTGGTTCCAAATAGACTTCCTTATCCGGATTGTAATGGCCAAACTGACTGGTATCTTCCAGTTTCTGACCCTTCTTAAATCGTTTTAGTATTTCATCTGTCAACAGGGACTTGCCCATGTTTAGACCTACTTTCTCATTAGTTGTGCATATTGAATAGCCATGATGGTCTTGGCGTCGCAAATGTCACCACTTGCCACCAAGTCCAGAGCCTGATCCAAGGTCACTTCATAGAGCTCGATGACCTCATCCTCGTCCATGGGACGGGGATTTTCTACCTTGACTAGATTTTCAGCCAGATAAAGATAGATGCGCTCGTTACAAAAACCAATAGCAGAATAGAAGTCTGCCAAGAGGGTCAGCTTGTCTGTCCGATAGCCGGTTTCCTCTTCCAATTCCCGCAGGGCTGCATCTTCTTGTGTAAATTCTTCACCCAGTTCCAGCTTGCCAGCGGGGATTTCATAAATAGCGCGTTCAATGGCCTTGCGATACTGCTTGACCAGGATAATCTTACCCTCCGCTGTCAGAGCCAGCACACAGACTGCTCCCTTGTGGAAAACCAGCTCACGCTTGCTGGTTCCGCCATTTGGCAGGGCAACATCATCGACAACGACGTCAAAAATTTTGCCCTTAAAAATCTCTGTCCGCTCAATAGTTTTTTCTTCAAAGTTCATGAAAAACTCCTACTTTTGACTAGGGTGGAAAGGAAAACGTTTGGCAGAGCCTTCCTTATTTTCCTGGCGACCGCGACCGATTCCAATCGAATCCGTCGGAACATCTTTGGTAATGGTTGAACCTGCTGCTAGGAGGGCATTATCGCCAACAGTTACCGGTGCAATGATGGTTGAGTTTGAACCGACAAATACACCATCACCAATCACTGTCTGGTACTTGTGTTGCCCGTCGTAATTGGCTGTAATCGTACCTGCACCGACGTTGACATCTTTTCCAATGGTTGCATTACCGAGATAAGTCAGATGACCAATCTTGGACTGTTCACCGATTGTCGTAGCCTTAACTTCAACAAAGTTGCCGACGTGGGCATCTTTACCAAGAATGGACTGAGGACGGATATGGGCGAATGGCCCCACTGTCACGCCTGTTTCAATGACAGATTCTTCAATATCGGAGTTTGTAATAACCACATCCGCTGCAATCTTGGAATCACGAACTCGGGTGCCGTTGGTCAAAACTGTCCGCTCACCGATGGTCGTTGCGCCCTTGAGGACAACATTGGCCTCGATGACTGCCTCCGCACCGATTTCTACGTCAATGTCAATGTAAGTCGCATCTGGATTGATAAAGGTTACGCCGTTGATCATGTGTTTTTCATTGATCCGCTTGCGCATAACAGCTTCCGCCGTCGCAAGAGCAATACGGTCATTGACCCCCAAACTCTCATCAAAATCACGGAGGATATAGGCCCCGACCTTCTCACCAGCCTGACGGAAAATAGAAATAACATCGGTCAAATAGTATTCCCCTTGGGCATTGTCCGTGTTGATATCCTTGAGAGCCTCGAAGAGACGCTTGTTGTCAAAGAGATAGGTACCTGTATTGATTTCCTTGACCTGTTGTTCGAAATCGCTGGCATCCTTTTGCTCAACGATTTTCAGAACTTCGCCGTCAGCGTTACGGATAATGCGGCCGTAGCCAAAAGGATTGTCCGCCTGAGCAGTCAAAATCGTCGCCACGTTCTTATGACTGATGTGGAAGTTAATCAGATTTTTCAAGCTCTCACCCGTAATCAAAGGTGTGTCACCTGCGATAACCAAAGTCTGGCCCTCAAGACCTGCTAGAGCTGGCTCCGCCATCATGACTGCATGGCCTGTTCCCAACTGCTCTGATTGCAGGGCAAACTCGGACTGACCTTCAAGGACCGCTTGGACCAATTCTGCCTTGTGACCCACAATCGTCACGGTCTTGGCAGGATTGACAGCATCCACAGCTCGCTTGACATGCTCCAACATGGTGATGCCTGCCACCTTATGGAGAACTTTTGGCAGGTCTGACTTCATGCGGGTTCCCTTGCCCGCCGCTAGGATGATTGCATAGTTATTACTCATGATTACTCTCTTTTCATTGATACTGCTACCATTATAGCAAATTTTGATTGTTTTGGAAAATGGCAGAGCAAAAATCAAGTCTGCATTGGATAAAGAAAAAGAGGTCGAAACCTCTTTAGAATTTATGGAGCCATTTTCTATAGGCCAGTTCGGATAACAAAGTGGCACTAAAAACTGCTAGTAACATAGTGAACCAATTATCTGGTAAATCGAGCAGTCCGAAAAACACACCAAAGACGGACAAAAATATAACTATCATCATCAATAATCGCTTCATCTGGTCATCCTCCTGGCCGACAGTTAAAACAAGTGGACACCTCGAAAAATATCTGTCCGTTCCTTATCTGTCAAGCTTTTTAGTTCTTCCCAGACAGGTTTTTCCTCGTCTGTGAAACGCAGTTCTGTTCCCGGTAGACTAGCATTGGAAACAGCTTGAACCAAGCCCTGCAAACTTATTCCCAGAGCCATCCCCTCGCTCTGCACTACTTCAGCCCTAGTCTGGTCAAGGGTTGCAGTCAGCTGTTTTGCCGTCTCAGCACCGATTGACTCTGCCTTACCTGCCAGTATGGGTTTCAACTGGTCCAACAAACCAAGCACTTTTTCTTTGTCCATAAAGACCTCCTTATGAATCTTTTATTTATATTTATTATATCAAATCAACAAAAAAATACAAGGAAATACAGAACGTAGACAAACTAAACTCTGGATAAATAAACTGAGTAGCTCTGCTATGAAAAATAAAAATTAAGTTTATTTTGCGAGCGGAGTGAGCCCTAAGTCGGGACTTTCTGCTGTGATGAAAACGCTAGAAACGTTGTCGTTTCTGGCGTTCGGAGTCATTGAGACCTTAGGCTCAATGACTAGGTATGGAATTCCGAAGGAAGCTCAAACAGTCTGGGAGACTGTTTGAGGAGTAAACCCAGAAACTAGAAAGTTTACTACCGTCCGACATCACCTCAGAAAAGTCCGAAAGAGACTTTGTCTACAAACTCGGAAATATTCTCTATTTTGGATAGACTAATTCAAATTCTTCGCAGACCACCAGCATATCTTCAGAGAAGGTCAGACCTGCCTCTTCCAGCCAAATGGTGAAGAGTTCCTCATGAACCTGACGCCAATAGGACAGACTACGATTACCCTCGCCTTCTTTAAAAGCATGTTCTTCCGTCACTTGCAAAAAAGGGGTAACATAGACCTTGGTCGTTTCGATAATGCAAACGGAATTACCTTGGCTATCCAGAATGATGTCGTAACCACCAGTCTGTGGAATTTCTTCCCCTTCTAGTTCATAAAGTGGGTAAGCAGAGCTGGTTGCCGTCTTGATTCCACGCGCCACTAGGTCAGCTAATTCATCTGGTACTGCACCAAAAGCCCAAGCCTCTGGCTCAGGGCCCGCCTGCGGATTGACGGTCAAATATTCTTGCCATAATTGTGTTGGAATCATCATTTCTCCTTACTTTCTAGCCAACTAGCTCTGGTCAGACGGGTCACATGCTCCGTCCGAACCTCACCAATCAGCAAACACTCAACATTCTCCAGCTTGTGATGATAGGTAAAACCACACTTCTCCTGGGCACGCCTGGATTGCTCATTGCCCTCAAAATAGCCACACCAGATAGTTTCTAATTCTAGGGTTTCAAAGGCATGGCAGAGCAGTTTTCGGATTGCCTCTGGAACCAAACCTTGTCCCCAATAATCACGTCCTAGCCAGTAGCCCAGCTCCGCTTCCTTATCCGAAGTCGTCAGTTTACTAGCACCTCCAATCATTAAGCTAATAGCACCGACAGGCTTTCCAGTAATATTATCTACAAGAGCATAGGTTTCTGGTTGGGCAAAGACCGTCTCGATAACGTTCCGACTTTCTTCTAAGGATTGGTGGGCCGGCCACCCTGCACGCGGTCCGATTTCAGGATGCGAGGCCAGAGCAAAGAGGTTCTCCGCATCATCCACCGTCCAAGGACGGAGCAATAAACGTGGTGTTTCTATCATAAAATTCTCCTATTTCAAAACTCTAACTGTTGATAATCTGCCCTCTACGCAGCAAGCAGTTCATCCCAAACAAATCTATACCTTCTCAAGACTGAGTTCAACGGCCAAGCTTCTTGTTTCTAAATTACCCGGCAGGAGCAAAATCATCCCTGTCTGGGTCATCCTGCCAATGATATTCTGCCTGTCGGGCAATCTGCTCAGCCAATTCCTGACCAAATTGGTCCCGCACAAAACCGAGCACCATATCCATTCCCGCGGAGACACCTGAAGAAGTATAATACTTCCCATCATGGACCCAGCGCGCCTGTCTCTTCCAGTTGACAGCTAATCCTTGACTGGTCACCCAGTCAAAAGCAAGTTTATTGCTGGTCGCCTCCTTAGCATCGAGCAGACCCGCTTTTGCTAAAAGGGCGCTGCCAGTGCAAACAGACAAAACAAATGATGCCTGCTCAGCCAGTTGTCCTAAGCTGGTCAAGAAGGCTTCATTTTCAACCAAGGTACGGGTTCCCCGACCACCCGGTAGGAGCAAAACGTCAATAGGACTAGTCAAATCAAGAGGCTGAGTCAGTATTTCTACCCCCTGACGATTGCGAACTAGCCCACCAGCTAGAGACTGATAGGAAAAGTTAATAGCTGGAATACCAGCCAACAATTCCACCGGACCAAATAAATCCAAGGTTTCAAAATCTTCAAATACCAAGGCGATACATTTCATGACTGACCTTCTTCCTTTTTCTTCCATAGGAACAGACTGATGACGACGGCTACTGCCAAGCCGACGATTAGAAATTTGACAGGATGGGCCATTTGCCAAAAACTCTCGCTGGTTTGACCGTGTCGATTGGGCAGACCAATGGTGAGAAAGAAAGCCAAGAAAATCAGCTGATACCAGAGCGCTGACCGAATAAAGGCCAACTTCTTTTTCAACTGCTGCTTTGGCACTTCAAACAGATAGAATGACATCAGATAGGCATTCAAAATCAACAAATAAACCAAGGCGCTGGGCCAGCCCCACCAAAATTTGGTAACTAGCAACAAGGCTAGGGGAACAAGCAGGGTCTTGACCAAGCCTAGTAAAACATTTTTTATCATTTCAAACTCCAACCACCGTCGATGGTGATAATCTGTCCCTGCATGGATGCTAGTTTGCCAGAGGCCAGCATAAATGTCAGCTCTGCGATTTCCTCAGGCTGGGTCCAACGACCAATCGGTGTCTGCTCCGCGACCCAGTCCGCCAGGCCACCAGGCTCAAAGTCCTTCTGGGTCATGCCTGTCTGCACGGCACCTGGGGCAATGCCAAAGACCTGGACCTTGTCCTTAGCATAGTCCAGTGCCAACTGCTTGGTAAAGCCTGCCAAAGCATGCTTGGAGGCAGTATAGGCGGAACCTCCTCCACCTGCTAGACTGGAGGCAATGGAACACATATTGATGATGATGCCTGACTGTCTGTCCACCATTTGCTGCAGATAGGAACGGGTCAGTCTGGTCACCGCAAAAAAATTGACCGCGAAGATGCGAGCTAATTCATCCTCCTCAATATCCAGATGGGGACGGTAATCGTCTAGTATGCCTGCGGTGTTACAGAGGACATCGACTGACTGGCACCATGAAAAGACGGGCGATAAATCGCCTGTCAGGTCCTGCTGTAGAAAGTGGAAATCGCCTGCCAAATCAGGCTTGCTAGCCAGATCAACTCCGAAGACACGCCAGCCATTTTCCAAAAAAATCCCCGCCTGAGCTAGTCCGATACCGCTGGAAACGCCGGTGATGAGGGCTGTCTTAGTCATGGACTTCTATCCAGTCGGTCGCAAGGACGTCGCAGGGGGTCGGGCTCCACATGGAGAAGCCTTCACCCTCGCCGGTCACGTTGATGAGGAAGTAGGGCGTCGCCTCCAGCTTTTGCCCGTGGACCTCAATGGTGTCAAAGAGCTGGACGTAGTTCTCCGCTCCTCCCCAGCCTGTGCGAACGTACTTTTTCTTGGCTTTCAAGCCTGGTAAAATCTCTTCAAATGTCATGGTTTACTCCTTTATTGTCTATAAACGTTGATTTAATAAGGTTTCTAGCACCTTGTATTGAGTTAATTTTGTAATTTTTTCACCTTTTTGTGAAGTTACAGTAATTTGTATCTATCCGACCGTTGAAAATACAATCTTGTTGGTTTATCAGGAAAATAGAATGTATCCAAAGACTTTTTGAGCCTTTGATAGGCTGGACAGATTTCTGGTATCTTTCCTTGCCCCTTTGGGATAGAGAGGGGGTGAAGTGGTCTAATGGACTTATTTATCATCGTATTTGTTGCACCTTTGCTGGTATCTATCCTAACAGCATTGTTTGAGTATTGGCTCAACTCACGCAACAAATAACCCTAGGGCGCTAGCTAGAACTAGCTAGGAGCCAAAAGAAAACCCCTGACATTGTGGAATCTGTCAGGGGCTTTTTGTGTTCCAATGGAACTTACTTATCATTAGCTAAAGTATAGCATCCCCTCATTCAATTGTCAAATGTTTTTAACCAACATGTCGTTTGACTTCTAGTCTTTCTCCTCTGGAATATATCACCTCATCCTCCGAACATCTTAGTTAATTATTTCATAGTTCATCTCATTATACCAAAAAATTACTTGACCACTTTCGGTTTTCTCACCAGCAAGACCATAGAGCCAATCCAGAAAACCACAGCTGGCAGAATAACCAAGACCAGATTTAACCAAGTTGGCACCATCATAACCAGATTGAGAATTCCACCAGCAAGCATGAGTCCATAGGTTGGCAAAAAGACATGGCTGACCAGCTTTTCCTTACGGTAACATAGCAGAGCGAGACCGATGAGGATGACTGGAATCAGGCTTGTCCAACCAGTCAAAGAGATGTCTGTACCATCCGGCAATAGGATGAAACGACCGGCCAAAATTGCTACATAGACCAGTGGAAAACCAATATAGGTCGCCCAAATTTTCAGTTTAGAAGTCTGGTAAATCAAATTCCGTAACAAGAGCATGATGCCAGCCGGCAGTAGAAAGGCCAGCAAACTATCACACACCAGAGCTAACCAATTAAATTGGACTGTGCCTGATCCTGCAAATTCCATGAGAAATCGACTGCCGACATAGACCAGCCAGACAAGCCCTGCCAGGTGTCCAACTTCCTTGACTCCGATCGGAGGCAAATAGTTCAACAAATCATCCGCCATCTGCTTGCTGTCTTTGTCCAGAAAATCCTCCGCCGAAAGCCCGGCTTCTTGAGCTTCAAGGACATCTTGGTAAATAGATAAAAGCTGGGCAGTCACTGCTTCTTCCTGCCTGTGAAAAACAGATGCAATCATCATGTAGCCATTGATACGGCCCATGTATTCCTTGTTTTCCTTGGTCAGCTGGCTTTCAATCACTTCAATCTGCTTGCGGTATTCCATTTGTTTGCTCATCTTACTCTCCCTTCACTTTCTCCACTTTTTCGACGAGTTCTCCCCACTGGACCCAAAAATCGTTTAAGTAGCTCTGCCCTTGGTCCGTCAAATAAAAATACTTCCTGTCAGGTCCTTCTGGCGAGGGCTTGTTCTGACTAAAAATCAGACTATTTTTCTCTAACTTCTGAAGGAGGGGATAGACTGTTCCTCCGACCATGTTTTCAAAGCCCTGCTTTCTCAACTCCTGGACCAACTCATAACCATAAATCTCCTTCTGACTGATAATTTGTAAGACACAGCCATCCAGGACCCCCTTGAGCATCTGGGTTTCTTTCATAAGCCCACCTCTTCATCTGTAAAAAAACCAAACAGTAAGCCTGATACTAACAGGATGTCTAAGATCAAAATAGAATCCAAAGTCCAGCCAGTTATAATAGCCGTCACAAGCATGATGCCTACTAGTTTCCAACTTTCCCGACTTTTCTTATCCAGTTTCATACTGCCTCCCCATCTAGTTTGTAATACCAACTAGCCTAATAAAAATAAAAGTGATTTTCTTTGTCTTCTATCACTAGTTTGTTTTACCTATTAGTTTTGTATCTATAGTATAACACAAGGTGGCTAGTATGTAAAACAAAATAGTGAAACCTATTCAAAAAATAAAAAAACTTGGGTTGCCCCAAGTTTAGGAAATAATCTGTTTGTAAGTCCGTGTCGTGATGGCATAGACCACTAGGTAGAGGAGGAGATAGCCACCACAGATGCCTGCTGTCACCTGCAACATAAGCCCTGCATTGACCACGCCGATAGACAACAAGATAGACGATAGCATCTTGTAGGCAAAGGCTAGATGAACAAAGGCAAGTAGGATAGGCAGGAAGAAAACTGTCAGCAATTGCTTGCGAATGGACTGTCTAGTCTGGTCCTCATCCAGACCAACCTTGGTCATAATGACGAAGCGATCTCTGTCTTCATAGCCTTCTGAAATCTGTTTGAAGTAAATTACCAGCACCACTGCCATCAAAAAGATGAGCGATAGCAAGAGACCGATGAAGAAGAGAGAGCCTGCAAAACTGAAGTAATTCCGTGTCGCATAGGCACGGTAAGCGAGACTAACCGTGTTAGTACCATCTGGCAAAATATTGGAAGTCCACAGTTCGCTTTCAAAAGTACCGGATAAGAAGATCTCCTGGCTACTTACTTGTTCTTCTTCTGATAGACTGCTTTCAAAGCCCATATAATAGCGATTCTCAGCTTGATTTTCAAATATCGTCAAATCTTGAACCACAACGACTAAGTACTGACTGACATTGAAAGACATATGGTCAGGCAGATGCCCCAAGGTCACATTCTTGGGCAAGACTTGGACAACTTCCATCTCCTTTTCATCAAAGGTGAGGGTTTGACCAGCTTGATACTGGACTCCCTTACTATAAATGGCTACTTGGTCACTTGCCAGCTGGAGCGCTTCTCCAGTCATCTTTTCATAGCTGGCTTGATCAAGGATAAAACCAACACCCAGGTCAGAGAAATCTACGCTAGCTACATCTTCAACCGTAAAAAATCTTACGTGTTGGTTTGTCACCTCAGTAAAAGAGGCTTGCTGGTAAGGATAGACCACCTTACTTTCAACAGGAATATCCTTCTCTTCTAAGATAGCTTCCGCCCACTCCTCCACTTGTGATTTTGAAGTTGTTGGCTGCATCCCAACATCGATCGAATAGTCATTTGGATTTTGATTGGCGATATAATCTTTGCCACCGATGTAAATATTGAGTCCTCCAACCATGGTCACCAAGAACATGCTTGATAGGATGGTAATGGTCGCAAGCCCTAGAGCATTTTTCCGCATACGGAAAATCAAGTTGGATACAGAAATAAAATTCTCTGGCTTGTAGAAATAGGTCTGACGGTTCTTTAGCCAGTTTAAGAGACTGATGACACCTGATTGGAAAAGCAAATAAGTCCCAAAAATAACCAGAAGCGTCGCTCCAAAGAAACTTGGAATAGCTGTTAGCGGACTGGTCACTAGTTGGGCAATGGCGTAACCTGCCCCCAATAGGATAAGGGCTAAGAGGGTTTGTAGCCAGAGGAAGCCTGTTTTCTTGTCCCCTCGCTTCTTGCCCTGAACCAGCTTGAGTGAATCGGTCAAGCCCAGTTTCCCAATATTAAAGAGACTGACCAAGGCAAAAATCCCAAAGAGATAGATGACTACAGTTACCAAACTTTTCAACTGAAAGGTTGAAGCTAGGACAACAGGCATCTGCATGGCTTTCAGCAAGAGGGCATAGAAGAGTTTGTCCAGAGCCAGACCCAAGAGTAAGCCTGACAGAATAGTGCTGACTGAAAAGACCAGATTTTCTAAAAACGTCATCAAGAGAAGGTGTTTTTTCTCCAAGCCAAGGATACTATAGACACCAAACTCTTTTGACCGTTGCTTCATGACAAAACTATTGGCATAGAGAACCATGATGGCAACTGCCAACATGACCACAATCATACCAAAGCCCAGCACTTGAATCACCCCATTGGCCCCCTTGACCTGACCTAAATCAGGATGAAAAGCAAGCGAGGAAAAAATATAGGCAATGGCTGTGGACAAAATAGTCATCAGAGCATAGGGAAAATAAAGTCTGCGGTTCTTTTTGAGATTGGTTAAGCCCAATCGAAAGGTCAATCCCAGCATACTATTCACCTCGATTCGCCATGACTGTCAATGTATCTGAAATCAGCTGGTACATTTCCTGACTAGTTCGCTCACCACGGTAGATTTGATTGTAGAGGATACCGTCCTTGATAAAGAGGACCCGTTTGGCACGACTGGCTGCCGCTGTCGAGTGGGTTACCATCAAAATGGTTTGCCCTTCTTGATTGATTTTTTCAAAGATATCGAGAAGGGTTGCTGTTGATTTGGAGTCGAGGGCTCCAGTCGGTTCATCCGCCAAGAGGATTTCTGGCTGGGTGATGATGGCACGCGCCACCGCAACCCGTTGCTGCTGACCACCCGAAATCTCGTAGGGCATTTTGTCTTGTAAGGTCGTAATTCCCAGACTGTTGAGGGTTTGAATCAAACGCTTATTCATCTGGTCAAGCGGAAAACGGGATAAAACCAGAGGCAAGAGAACATTGTCCTTGACAGAAAGGGTGTCCAAGAGGTTGAAATCTTGGAAGACAAACCCCAATTTCTCCCGACGAAAGACTGCAGCTTCCTTGCTCTTAATCGTTTCTGTATTGACACCATTGAGCAGGACATGACCACGGGTCGGCTTGTCTAAGGTCGCAAGAATATTGAGCAAGGTGGATTTTCCAGAACCGGATTCTCCCATGATGGCCAGGTATTCGCCCTCCTCCACCGTAAAATGGATATCCTTGAGAGCCTCGACCTGCCCCGCCTTAAACCGAGAACTATAAATCTTTTGTACATGCTGCACGTCTAGTAGAACCATGATACTTCTCCTTTGGAAACTGTATTCACCAGTGCGGTCATTGAAATAAGAGATAGTTTTTGCTAATCAAGGGCTATGAGGGGCAGCAAACTAGCCATAAATCAGGTACCGAACTGTGAATACAAGTTCTTATTTTTATAATCCCATTTTACAGTTTCAACCCAAGGCCTGCCATAGCCCAAACTTTCATTTACCTTACAAAATTGTCACTTAATCCAAGGCCAGTTCTGTCTCTTTTATCCCAATCCGGACTTCAGTCCCTTGGCCTAACTTGGATTTGAGGGTAAGGGAATAGCCCAGCTCCGCAGCGATTTTCTTGGAGAGATAAAGCCCAAGGCCCGAAGACTGTTGGGTTCTACGACCATTGAAACCTGAAAAACCACGCTCAAATATCCGCTGCAGGTCACTCTCCGCAATCCCCAGACCCGTATCTCGAATGACCAGGTCGTGACCGTCTAGGAAAATGGAAATGGTCCCATTCTCACAATATTTGAGGGCATTGGAGAGGACTTGTTCAATCAAGAGACCCAGCCAGCGTTTGTCTGTTTTTAGGACTCGCGATAGGTCTCCCAAATCCAGCTTGGTTCTGGCCTGGATAAAAAAGAGGGAATATTTTTTGACCAGGTTCTTGACCAGTTCTTCCAGGTCCACCCGCTCAATAACTAGGTCGTCATGGAAGGATTGCAGGCGAAGATAATTGAGGACCAGACCTGTGTATTGCTCGATTTTGAAAAGTTGATTTTCCAGCTGGTAACGGATGTCTGGCTGGTCGATTTCCTTGGCCAGGAGCTGACTGGCAGCGATAGGAATCTTCATCTGGTGGGCCCAGAGGGTATAGTAGTCATCCAATTCGGTCTTGGCTTGAAGTTGCTGCTCCTGCAAGAGCTTGTTGTGGGCTTCTAGCTGCTGGACCTTTTCCTGCAAATACCGCTCTGCTGGGCTACCTGATGCCGCCTGCTGACCACGCCAGTATTTACCAAAGCGAGAAACATCCGCCAACAAGTCCCAGCCTAATGCCAAGAGCCAGACCAGGCTCAGGAGCAAGAGACCATAGGAGATGAGGGGGCGGTCCAGCTCAAAGAGGTAACTGAGGCCGTAGATGAAGAGGGCTAGGGCCGGGTAGGCCAGGAGATAGGGCAGGCGGTGGCGGATCCAGCTGGTCAGAAAGAGCCGATAATCTTCTCTAGTCATGAGCTTTCACCAGGCCGTAGCCGACCCCTTTCTTGGTAGCAATCAAGCCCGGTAGCCCCAGTTCATCCAACTTTTTCCGAAGGCGGGCCATGTTGACAGACAGGGTATTGTCATCTACGAAAATATCGCTATTCCAGAGCTGGCGCATGAGCTCCTCCCGGCTGACCACTTCCTGACCATGCTCGAAAAGAACCCGCAAAATCTGAAATTCGTTCTTGGTCAACTCCTCCACCTTCTGGTCGTACTGAACCTGCATGGTCTTAAGGTCAAGGGAAATCTCTCCAAACCAGAGCAAGCTCTGCTCACCAACAAAATCATAGGTCCGACGGAGCAGGCCTTGTATCTTGGCCAAGAGGACCGTCATCTCAAAGGGCTTGGTCACATAATCATCAGCCCCCATGTTAATGGCCATGACAATGTCCATGGGCTGGTCATGAGAGGACAAAAACATAATCGGAATGCGGGAGGTCTTGCGAATTTCCTGGCACCAATAGTAACCGTTGAAAAAGGGCAAACCGATATCCAGGAGAATCAAGTGTGGCTGAAAGCGGTCAATCTGGCTGAGAATATCCTGAAAGTCAGCCACTTCCTCCACCTCATAGTTCCAATTTCGTAAATTCTTGGCCACGAGCTGGCTGATGACCTTATCGTCTTCTATCAATAGAATCTTTTGCATAGGGACCTCCTTGGCTATACTATTATTATATCGTAAAATCGCTCCAGAAACCTTTCAAATTTGTCATTTTCCACAATATCCGCTATACTAAGACTACTATGGCAAACCTACTTGATTACCTAAAAGAAAGTCAATTCGATAGTTTTTATGATCGGCCGCTCAATAAGCTAGATATTTTGGCCCTGACCGAGCTAGCCTATCTGCCCTTCGACAGTCTAGTCCCAGCTGACTTTACTGAAAAAGGCGTCCGAATCGACCAATTAGCAGAAGATTTCGCAGCTAAATACCAGGATGAATTCCCACCTTTTTCTATGGTGACAAAGAGCCGACTAGCCATGTTTCAGTTGCTAGCCCAGGCCAAGCGCTTCAAGCATCTACGGGCCTTTGCCTATGTCGACCAATATGAACTGGACCTGCAGAAACAGTTTGCGGTCATCAGCTACCGCCTAGACCGGCAGACCATTGTCACCTGCTTCCGGGGGACAGATGATACCATTATCGGCTGGAAGGAAGATTTCCACATGACCTACATGGAGGAGATTCCTGCCCAAAAGTCCGCCAAGGAATACTTGGAAGGGCTGATAGGGAGCCAGCCAGGACTGTTTTATATCTCTGGTCACTCCAAGGGGGGCAACCTGGCACTCTATGCCAGCAGCAAGCTTGCGGCTGACTTGCAGGAACGGATTTTGCAGGTCTATCCCTACGATGCTCCTGGACTCCATAAGAAACACCTGGAAAGTCCGAGCTACCTGATGCTTGCTGATCGGGTCCACCCCATTATCCCGCAAAATTCTGTGGTCGGTATGATGCTGGAAACTCCTGACCATGTTCAAATCGTCCAGAGCAATACCATTGGTCTCCTCCAGCATATAAGCTTTTCCTGGGAAATTAACGGCAACGACTTCAAGCCTGCTCCAGCCCTAACAGAGGATAGCTTGCAGGTTGATCAAACCCTCAAAACCTGGACAGCCAGCCTGACAGAGGAGGAATTACAGGAATTTTTCGACCTCTTCTTCGGGCTCATCATGGAGGCTGGTATTGAAAAACTAGCGGACTTGACCGTCAACCCCCTCCAAAAATTGCAGGAAATCGACCGACTGCGCAAGGAATTGCCAGATGAAAAGGCCCAGATGTTGGACAAATTGAGCCGCTTACTAATTGATACCCGCTATAAAATTTGGCTGGAAGGCATCTACCAAAACCTGCCTCATACCAATTTCAAATTGCCTCAGTTCTCCCTCCATTTTCCCAGTCCTGAATTGAAGGTTCCTGGTTTCAAAAACAACACAGAAAACTATGTGAACGATAGAAGGAAGGTCCAGCCGGACGATTTTCTCAGAGTACCCAACTTCAAATTCCCGGATTGGAACGACTGGTTGAGAGGACCAAGCGATAAGAAAGACAAAGAAAACTAGCCTGGAAAAGCTAGTTTTTTCTATTATATTTGATGTTCTAGTCGAGCATTTTATTTTTCAAGACGAGCAACTACTTCTTCAAACATAAGCTTGGTTGACTCAAGACCACCACCTGACAGGTACCAGAGGTCTGGTGTCAGCGTGATGATTTTCTTGTTCTTACCAGCATTGGTTTCCTGGATGAGGGCGTTGTTGAGAATGTCCGAATTTTGCGTATCGTCGCCACCGATGGCCAGGGTGCGGTCAACAACAAAGATGATGTCTGGGTTGATCTGGCTGACACTCTCTAAGCTCAGGCTGGAACCGTGACTTCTGCCTTGATTTCCTTGGGTGTTTTCTTTCAGCTTGAGGTCAGTTGGTTGAAAGCCCAATGTCTTATAAATAAAGGAATAACGGCCGTCTGGAGCAATGCCTGCCATACTGCCTTCATTGAGCAGGACAGTTAGAGTGGTCAATTGGGTGTCCTTGTTTTTGTCTTGAGCCGTTTGAACAAGTGTGTCGATATCAGCCAGCTTGCTTTCAGCTTCTTTGACTACCTCGTCTCCGAAGAGTTTTGCCAATTCAGTAGCATTGGTCTTGACAGAGTTCAAATAATCAGAAGTAGAGGTCTCAAAGTATATAGCTGGCGCAATTTTCTCAAACTCTGCCTGCTGGTCCTGCGTACGACTGGACAGGATAATCAAATCCGGTTCCAACTCCGCAACCGTTTCAAGGTTGACTTCGCGCAGATTACCAACGTTTGTAATCTCTTTTTTATCCTTCAAGTCCTTCAAATAGGTTGGCAGGCTGTCTTTTGGCATCCCGACGATAGTGTCTTCCTTGCCAAGGGCACGCAGGCTGTCAGCCACACCGTAGTCCAAAACCACAATCTTTTGGGGATTACTTGGAACGGTTGTCTCACCCGTCGAGGTTTGAATAGTAATGTCCTGAGAGGTGCTGACCTGCTCCGCTGACGAACAAGCAGCTAGAGCAATGATGCTAAAGAGTGCTAAAAATGCGAGTGTGATGCGTTTCATAATTTTTCCTTTCTATTTATAGAGACAAATTTTCTTGCCGTCAATATCGGCGATGGTCAGCTCCATATCATAAAGGGAGCTGAGGATAGGCTCCGTCATGACCTCATGGGGTTGCCCCTGGGAATAGACCTTGCCATCTTTAAAGGCGACCATCTGGTCGACAAATTGGCTAGCCACATTGATGTCGTGAATGACAACCACCACCGTCTTGTGCAGGTCATCCACCAGACGACGGAGGGTTTTCATCATCAAAATCCCTTGCTTGATGTCCAGATTATTGAGCGGCTCGTCCAAGAGGATAATCTCCGTATCCTGAGCCAAAATCATGGCAATGTTGACCCGCTGCAACTGCCCCCCCGATAACTGGTCAATAGGACGATGGCGGAAATTCTCCAATTCCATATAGGAAATAGCCTGATTGATATGCTCATAGTCGACAGCTGTCAAGCGCCCCTTGCTGTAGGGATAGCGACCAAAGGAAATTAGCTCCTCGACCGTTAATTTGACTTGATAATCCACCTTTTGCTTGAGCATGGATAATTCCTTGGCTAATTCAACCGAGTCCCAACTTTCGATTTCCTGCCCCTTGATATAGAGCAGCCCCTGCTCCTTGGGCAAAAGTCGGCTAATCAGCGATAAAAGCGTTGATTTGCCTGCGCCATTTGGTCCGATAAAGGCGGTAAACTTAGCTTTTTCGATGTTAAGACCAATTTCGTCTAAGATTGGATTGGTCCCATATTTCTTGGAAATATTTTCCATTTTAATCATAGCTTATTACGCTCCTTGTACAAGAGATAAAAGAAGAAAATACCACCGATCAATTCAATGACCGTCCGAATGCTGATATTGAAGTTAAAGACTCTTTCGACCAAGGTTTGAGCCAGTAAAAGGCTAACAAAGCCGAGCAGAGAGCCAACTAAAAAGAGAGTTCGATGACGAAAATCATTGACCAGCTGATAGGTGAGATTGGCCAGAATGAAGCCCAAGAAAGACAAGGGACCGACCAAGGCTGTGGAGGCTGAAACTAACAGAGCAACTAACCAGAGAAGCTGTTGCTGCTCCTTTTCCACGTCCACGCCCAAGAGCCGAGCATTGTCTTTTCCCAGATAAAAGGTATCCAGTACCTTGCCCTTGCGGTAGAGCAAACCACAAATCAGAATGGCCAATCCCACCACCACAAGTAGGACGCCCTCATTGACATTCTGCAAGGAGGCAAAGAGTTTGGACTGCAGTTTGTCATATTCATTGGGCTCCATCAAGACTTGTAGAAAGGTGGATGTACTACGGAAAAAGGTTCCCAAGGTCATGCAAATGAGAAGAATAAGACCAATTCCCTTATTCAAAAGTGCCTTGATAGCTGGTTGCAAGAGCAAGAAAAATCCAGCCTGCAAGCCCAGCACCATGAAAAATTCGGTCAGGGAATTGGGTGCCAATCCCTGCGACCATTTCCAAAAGAAAAATAGGAAAAGAGACTGCATAAGGACGTAGAAACTTTCCAGTCCCAGCACAGACGGGGTCAGGAAACGATTGCCCGTCACCGCCTGAAAGCTGAAGGTGGAAAAACTAGCAATGACAGCCACCACCAGATAGACCAGCAATTTTTTCAAGCGTAGGTTCAGGATGTAAGAATTGGGCAGGCTACCATCTGGCAGGAGATAAAATAGCGTTCCCAAAACAGCGATGGCCGACAAAATGCCAATCAGAAGCAAGGTTGAGCGTTTGATACGGTTCATGCACGCGCTCCTTGCCAGATAATGAGGAGAAAGGCTAGGGTGCCGACCACTCCCAAAATCAAAGAAACTGAGACCTCGTAAGGCCAGATGACCAAACGTGCCAAGATGTCACAGACCAAGACCAAGAGGATGCCCCAGATGACCACCAAGCCTTTGACTTTCTTGAAATAATCGCCTGCGTACTGCCGAACCAGATTGGGAATGATGACGCCCAGAAATGGCAGAGCGCCGACCGTAATCATGGTCACAGCCGAGGTCAGAGACACCAAGGCTAGATCCAAGGTCTCATAGGCTTGGTAAGGCAAACCCAAATTCCGACTGGCATCCTCACCCAGAGCCATGACCGAAAAGGCATCCGAATAGTACCAAATGGCAATCAAGACGAAAACCAACAAGAAGAGCCATTCGTACTGATTGCGCTGAATCATGGAAAAAGAACCCTGACTCCATGCGGTCATGGACTGAATGAGGTTAAACCGAAAGGCAATCATCTGGGCAAAAGAGCCGATAATACCACTGTAAATCAGTCCTACCAAGGGCATAACCCACTTTTCCTTGAACTGCAAGCGCCGGATAACTTGGATGAAAACCGTTGTAAAGAGCAGGGCAGTAAGAAAGGCAAAACTCATTTTTTGAAAGAGAGTGGCCTTGGGAAAGGCAAATAAAGACAAGAGAATACCCAGCTGGGCTGCCTCTGTCGTCCCTGTTGTCGAGGGGGCTGCGTAGGGATTTTGTGACACGGTTTGCATTAACAAGCCCGACAGGGAAATGGCCCCACTGGCTAAGATAATGGCAAGAGTTCTGGGAAGACGCGATTCCCAAAAGAGGATCCTAGACGTATCCTGTCCCTGAAAAAGCCCAAGCCAGGAAAAGCCGGCATGACTGCCAATGGATAAAGAAAGAATGATTAAACTAGCCGTCAGACCAGCTAGGAGAATTTTATTTTTCATGATACCTCATTTTTCAATAGTACAAGCTTAACAGAAAAGCAGGTAAATGTCAATCTTTGATTATAATTGTCAGATAATTCTAATTTAAAATAGAATCAGTCTCAACAGCATAAAAAAATCCCAAGCAAAATCAACTGCTTGAGATTCTAACTTATAAATATTCACCCTTAACATTAAAGTAAGTCCCACGGATTTCCCCAGCTAGTTTGGAGCGTTGGCGGGCAAACTTGAATTTTCCTTCAAATTCTTTGGGAATGTCAATCCCGTCCGACAATTTGAAACCGACCGCTCGTTTGCCTCCTTCTTCTAGCGTATAGAGGACATTGACAGCCAGGCCATTGTCATAAAAGACAAAAGACCAGAGAACGCCATCTACCTCAAGCTGGGCTACGTTAAGCGGGGTGTATGGAAAGTTCATGTCCCGCTCTGCCAAGACCTGCTCTATGAAGGGCAGGATTTCAGGCTTCTCCTCTGGGCTATAGACCACGAACTCCTGCTTGTATTTGTTCCAGAAATAGCGAGCTTCGTTGGCACGCAGACCGGCCAAGACTTCTGCGACTGGACTAGTTTCCAAGCCTGTCGTTTCGACTTCTTTAAAATTTACTGTATAAGCCATGATTTTCCTTTCAATAAAGAAAGCACCCGAAGGTGCTAGGTAAGGCTTCTCTACCAACTTCAGGTTCGAGGTCGGTAGAAAAAATTCATTAGGCGTTAAACGCTTCTGTCAATTGTGGTACCACTTGTTTCTTACGTGAAACGGCACCAGCAAGGAAAGCGTGGTTGTTTTCCAACTTGAAGTTGAAGGCTGCTTCTACCTTGTCCATGTTGCTACCGAGGGCAAGGATTTCAGAGTTTGAGTTAACGATGTCTGTAATCATCAAAACAAAGTCAGAGTAGCCATTTGCTGCTGATGCTGCTGTCATAGCTGCTTCGATTTCTGCTTGGCGTTCCAAGACTTCCGCAATATCCACTGTGTTGACTTGGGCTACACGCACGTCATTTCCGTTCAAACCGAAGGTTTTTGCGTCGATGTCGATCAATTCTTCTGCTGACTTACTGGAAAGATTGGTACCTGCTTTCAAGAGTGCCAAGCCGTATTCTTCCAAGTTTACACCAGCAATTTCCGCCAATTCAGCTGCTACTTGTGGATCTGTTGCGTGAGTGGTTGGAGATTTGAGCAAGAGCGTATCTGAAATCAAACCTGATAGAAGAAGTCCAGCTACTTCTTTTGGAGGTGTCACACCATTTTCTTTGAAGGCACGGTAAACGATTGAAGATGCTGAACCAACCGGCTCCAAACGCATGTACAATGGATTTGCCGTTTCAAAGTTGGCAACACGGTGATGGTCAATAACAGCTGCAACTTCCACATCCTTGATGTCTGCGATTGATTGTTGGAATTCATTGTGGTCCGTCAAGATGACTTGGCTAACGCCTTCTGCCTTAGCAGACTCAACCACGCGCGGTGCTGTCACACCAAAATAGTCAAGCGCAAAGGCTGTTTCTTCATTTGGCGTTCCAAGTGCAACTGCTTCCGCATCACGACCAAACACTTCACGCTCCAAGTGAGCCCAGCCGTATGATGATGCAATGGCATCTGTGTCAGGATTTTGGTGACCAAAAACTAAAAATTTAGACATGTCTACAACCTCATTTTTCTAATAATCTCCTACATTTTACCATAAAAGATGACTCTTGAAAACAAAAGAAACCAGGCTTTTCACGACCTAGTTTCTGCATTCATTGTATCGAAAAATTAATCACCTAAAAATCGTGTCCCCACCAAGTAATCAAAGGCATAGTCATTAACCTTGACGTTGAGGGCATCGTGCCCATAGTCTGGAAGGATTTTCATTTCTTTTTCAACTTCCAGGCGGTTATAGGCCGCAAACTGGGTCGAAGGTGGACAAACTCCGTCCTCTAGACCAGTCACCATGGCCACAGGGCATTTTACCAAATGAGCCAAGTTTTTAATGTCAATGTAGGACAGGGTCTGCAATACCTGCTCCTCCGTCTCATGGAAGGGATCCGAGTATTTGAAATAACGGAAGAGCTCATCATAGGCCTCGCTGTTATTACCCAATTCCAAGACTCGCTTGAAGTCCGATAGGAAAGGATAAATAGACAGGCATTTTGATAGGTCTGAATAGAGGCTGGCCGCTACCAGAGCCAGGGCCCCGCCTTGGGAGGCCCCATAACTCATCAGCTGGTGCTCATCCACAAAGTCAAAGCCAGCCACTAGCTTAATCAGCTGGTAGACATCCAGGTAAACATCCTTGTAGAAAAGATGGTCTGGTCCCTGCAACATGCCACGAATGACCTGCCCCTTGACTGTCAGGCCCTTAAATTGGCCCAAATCCTGGGAACAACCGGCCTGACCACGCACGTCCATGGCCACAACACCGTAGCCAGCTGCCGTAAACTTGAGCAATTCAGCCCAGTCAGGTGATTGGCCTTGGTAGCCGTGGAAATAGAAGAGAACAGGCACAGGCTGTTCAGCTTCCGGAAAAATAGTTTTGGCAAAGACCCGTGAGCCGTTGGTACCTGTAAAATAGAGTTCATAGCAAATCACACCAGGCAAACCAGCTGGCTTTTCAAGCAAATCATAATCTGGCAGTTCTGGCAATGCAGCTAGTTGCTGCTGCCAAAAACTATCAAAATCTTCTGGAAGCTCATGACGACCACGATAGGTACGCATAGCCTCCAGGGACATGGTATCAATCATAGACTCACCCAACTTTCAAGCCCTGTTTTTGGGCAAAATGATAGAAGGCCCCTAGCATGCCAGCTGCATTTTCATGTTTAGCAAATGCAATCCTTGTTTTTTCAACCAAGCTTGGTAATAAATGACGTTTTATTGCTTCTTGAATCATGGGTTCCAGATATTCTTTCTGCCCCATTATTCCACCACCTAGGATGACAATCTCCGGATTGACTACATAAGTAATGGTTGCAATGCCCTTACCAAGATTGTCCACTAGTTGATGAATAGCCACTTGACACTTGCTGTTGCCATTTTTGGCTTCTTGAAAAATCCGATACCCATCCCATTCGGATGGATTATCCCCATGCAGGTCTGCCACATGCTGAACTAGAGCTGTCGTTGAAGCAATATCTTGAAAGGCCCCGTCAGACAAGGGGAGATAGCCTACTTCACAGGCTGCATTACTAGATCCGTGGTAGATTTCCTTGTCGATAAGGAGACAGCCACCAATGCCAGTGCCAATCGTCAGGCAAAGGCAAATTTGATTGTCTTGACCCGAACCCGAAATTCCTTCTGCTAGACCTGCACAGTTGACATCGTTTTCCATTTCACAGGGCAATCCAAATGTTGCCTCGATTTCAGCCTTGAATTTTGTTCCGGCGTAGTTAGGAATTTGCGGTCCAGAGTAGAAGATTTCCCCTTTAACATGGTCGACCATTCCTGCTGACGAAATAGCTACACCTGCAATATCAGAATTGTCCTTGTATTTTCTTACCAAATCCTTAACTGTCGCAAGGATATGTGGCCCTCCCAGGTGAGCCTGGGTATCCATTTTATACTGCTCCAGAAGTTTCCCATCCTGGTTAACCAGTCCGTATTTGATCTGGGTACCACCTATATCTACTGCTAAATAGCGTGTCATAAGTCACCTCCATTAGCTGATAAACGTTATCTTAGCTTGAGTAATCATGGCCGCCGCCTCCTTGGCAATGGCCAAATCTGTATCTTTAAGAGAGGACAATGGTTCCCGAACTGATCCTATGTCCAAGTCTTCATTGATACGAAGAACTTCCTTGATAACTGCGTACATATGACCGTGAGCGGAGCATAGTTTGTTAATAATTCGGTTAATCTCAGCCTGAAGTTCTCGTGCTTTTTCTAATTCTTTCTTGCTAATCATATCGTCCATGGCCAAAAAGAGCTCTGGCATAGCGCCATAGGTACCACCAATTCCACCGCCAGCTCCCATGAGACGCCCTCCTAAGAATTGCTCATCTGGACCATTGAAGACAATATAGTCTGGACCAGCAATGTTGATAAAGGTGTCAATGTCCTGCACTGGCATGGATGAATTTTTCACCCCGATGACACGAGGATTCTTCAGCATTTCCTTGTAGAGGCTTGTCGTTAAAGCCACACCAGCCAACTGCGGAATGTTGTAAATCATGAAGTCCGTATTTGGTGCGGCACTGCTGATGCCGTTCCAGTAGTCAGCGATGCCGTACTCTGGCAGGTGGAAATAAATCGGCGGAATGGCCGCAATGGCATCAACACCCAATTCTTCAGAGTGACGGGCCAATTCTTGACTGTCCTTGAGATTGTTGCAGGCCACATGGTTGATAATGGTCAATTTACCACGCGCCTCTTCCATAACTGCTTCAAGGACTAACTTACGATCCGCCACACTCTGATAAATGCATTCACCAGAAGAACCATTGACATACAGTCCTTTTACTCCTTTTTCAATAAAATAGCGGGTCAGTTCTTTGACACGTTGCGAATCAATTTCTCCATTTTCGCCGTAACAGGCATAAAATGCTGGGATAATTCCTTTGTATTTTTCTAAATGAGACATAAGATTCCTTTCAAATTTATCAGTTTTTCAGGATTTCAAGATTTCAGGATTTATAGTAAAGAAGGAAGAGATAGACCAGGCCCGCGTAGCCGAAAGTAGCCAGCAATGAGAGGACGACCAAAAAGGTCAGACCATTGAAGAAAGCTACAAAGACTAGGACCAGAAGTACCACGACAATAGCCAGGGTCAACCAAAGGTTTCGAGCCGACTGCATCAGGGCAGTCAGGCCCAGCTGAACCAAGGGCAATTCTACTTGACTGGCCACTCGATAGAGGTAAGGAATCATCAACTGACTAAAGATGAGGGTCGCAAAGCAGACCAGGCGCAGAATTTGTATGGGCAGCGAGGTCACACCCGAAGTCAAGAATAAGTTCAGGATGCAGACTCCCACCAAGAGACCTTCCAGCAGACCCAAGGTCAAGCCCTGTTTCCAATACCGCTTCACCATGACAGGATAGGTCGCAAGAACAGCCACTTTTCCTTCCTTTCTAAGGATGTCCAGACTGGCAAAGAGAGCCAGGCGGGCAATTCCAAAGGTCAAGACAGGCAAACTGGTCACCACAAAGCAAATATTCAGAAGGAAAATGGTGAAGACCTTTTCCACCGATTGCCAAAATGGGTGATTGACATCGAATAAAGATTGTAATAGCTGACCACCTGTCTTTTTCATGGAAATCTCCTATTCTATCAAAATTTTGTACACAAGTTTGCGGACCTGTTCTCCCTCACCCGCTTTTTGGTTGGGCAAATGAGACTCTCCTGGCAGGAAAAAGGCAAAATACTGGTCATTGATGGTCAAATCAAGCTGACTGGATGCCGTCACAAAGCCAACATCTGACTGGGCTTGATAAGGTTCTAAGTCCTCCAGACCGTCATATCCGTAGGAAATCATTTCTTGACCAGCTAGAAGAAAATGCAGATCTGCATAATTTCTATGGTATTCAAAACGCTGCCCTGGCTCCGCCAGCTGATTGTCCTGAACAAAGCAGAAAACCTTGTCCCCAGCCAGCTCGTACCTGCCAGGATCTTGTGTCTTGAAGTCACCACTCAAAATACTATCGATTGCCAGATCCAGATGCGGATCCAGCCCCTTATATGTTGCAATATTTTCAATCAGATCGTAAATCATATACAACCTCTAATCCATATTTGCTTTAATACTCTGCGAAAATCAAAATCATCCGTTGTCAAGAGCCTTGGTGAGTGAAAAGCTCCGGTGGAGGTTTTCACTCGTCAAACCAAATCGACCAAGTCTCGTACTATTTCCCACGAAAACTGATCAACCAACCCAACGGGATTTGGCAATGTAAATTTCTTTTAGCCTAGCTGAAACAGTCTTCATCAACACTCCAACGGGATGCTCTAAGAAAATGGCTTGGTATCTAGGCAAGGAAGTCAAAGGTATAACTAAAGTTTACCGAGACGACATAACGACGAGACAAAGCCATTTTCGACGAGCATCAGCCTTTCACAGCACCCATGGTAATCCCCTGTGTAAATGATTTCTGGAAGACAAGGAAGACGGTTACGATCGGTACGGCCGCCATAGCAGCACCCGCCATGATGAGACCGTAGTTGGTCGCCATCTCGGCCTGCATGGTCGCAACGCCCAGGGAAATGGTCAAGTTCTGACGAGAGGTCAACATAACCAATTGCATGAAGTAGTCGTTCCAAGAATTGATAAAGGTAAAGATTGCCAGGGCCGCAAAGCCAGGTTTTACGATTGGGAAGGCCACATTCCAAAAGGTAGATAGCTCGCCACAACCGTCAATCTTAGCTGATTCCAAAAGCTCGGTCGGGATATTTTCTGAGAATTGCTTCATGAGGAAGACACCGAATGGCCAGCCAACCAGTGGCAAAATAACCGCTGCCAGCGTATCGTGGATACCCATGAAATTAACAATCCGTACCAGCGGCACCAAGACTACCTGCTTAGGCAGGGCCATGGCCGCGATGAAGATAGAGAAAAGAATTTTCTGACCGTAGAAGCGTTTCTTGGCCAGAACATAGCCTGCCAAGGATGAGGTCGCACAAACCAAAATCATGGTAGCTAAGGAAATAAAGACTGAGTTCCACAACCATTGCAGGGCTGGGTTTTGCACAGTCAACTTAACAAAATTTTCCAGGGTTGGCTCAGTTGGCCACCACTGGGGCGGAATGACAATGGTATGGGGTTGAGACTTGAAGGCACCTGTCATAATCCAGTAGAAAGGAAAGATAAAGAGGACAGTCAAGGTCAACAAAATCACTGAAGATAGGATTGAAAATGGGGTAATGGTTTTCTTTTTCATCTTGACCTCCTTTCTAATATTCCACATCATTTCCAAGAACCTTGAATTGGATAAAGGAAATGATAGCAATCAAGACTGCAAGGAAGACACCCATGGTATTGGCATAGCCATACTCAGAAAGCTTGAAGGCTTTTTCGTAGAGATAGTACATGAGGGTCGATGTTGAATAGTTTGGTCCACCAGATGTCAAGAGCTGGATAAGCGCGAAAATCTGGAAGGAGTTAATGGTTGTAATAACTGTAATGTAAAGGGTTGTAGGCAATAGGCTAGGCCACTTGATTTGCCAGAAAACCTGGGTTTCATTGGCACCGTCTACCCGTGCTGCTTCTACCAAGGAATTATCAATATTTCCCAGAGCAGCGATATAGAGGATAATGGGCTGACCGACAGATGTAGTCAGGAGAATGATGACAATTGCCCAGAGGGCCCACTGTTTGTCTCCAAGCCAAGAGATATTTTGTTCAATAATACCACCTGATTTCAAAACAAAGTTAAGAATACCCGACAGAGGATCGTAAATCCATTTCCAGACAACCGTTACAGCTACCGAACCAGTAACCACCGGTAGGAAGAAGACTGCTCGATAGAAGGAACGAGCGATGACGTTTTTCTGGTAGGTATTGGCCGCTACAAAGAGCGAGAAAAAAATCACGACTGGCACTGATCCCACAACGATAACCAAGGTGTTAATCAAGGATTTGATGAAGATAGGATCGTTGAACATCCGCACATAGTTATCCAAGCCGACAAAGGTAAAGTCCGTCATGGTGTAGTTGAAGAAACTAGTCACAAATCCCATGACCATAGGTGCCAAGACAAAGACGGTAAAGAATACCAAAACTGGGGCCAAGAACGTGTAGGAAACAATGGTTTCCCGCATTCGTATTTTGTTGATTTGCAATGCAAACACCTCAATTCTTTCAAGTTAGAAAGCAAGAGCTCCCTTTCTAGATCTCGTTAGAAATGGGATTAGAAAAGGAGCCTACTTTCAAATATTATTTAATGGTTGCGTTCGCTTTTTCAGTGAAGTCTTTCAAAGCTGTTTCCGCGTCTTGTTCGCCATTTGATACTGCTTGCAACATTGGGAACCAAAGTGTTCTCATTTCAGCAAAACCGTCAATGGTGTTGTAGTATGGAGAGTAGTATTGAGTCCACTCGTCAATCATTGCCATGCGTTCATCATCATAGAGTGCTCCAAAGGATGTACGAACTGGGAAGGCACCTGTACGAACAACGTTCTTAGGTCCCCACTCAGCATCATCTGCGATGAATTGAAGGAATTTCTTAGATGCTGCTACACGCGCTTCGTCGCCATTGTTGAAGACTGCAAAGCCGTTTACAAGGTATTCAAGGTCTGGTTTACCATCTTCTGATGGGAAGAGAACTTCAAGCACTTCTACGCCTGATGCTTCCAACAATTGTTGTTGGATACCATTTTGAGATGGTGCCCAAAGGATGGTGTAAGATGTTTGACCATTTGCAAAGTTTTGGATATCGTCACCACCAGCATATTGAGAACCGTTCATCATGTAGCCATCTTTGATCCAGCCAGCTGCCTTATCAAGGGCTTTAATCATTTGTTCTGAGTCAGTTGTGTACTTGGTTACTTCAGGGTCTGTGATGCTTCCGCTGTAAAGGTTCGCAAGGAAGGCACGAGTACCTTGGTCACCACCTTGACCATTCGAGAAGAGGGAACCTGGGTTGTAGCCTTTGTCTTTCAAAGCCTTGATGACTTTTTCAAAGTCATCTGTTGTCCAGCCATCTTTGACAAGATCAAGAACACCAGCATCTTTCAACATCGCTTTGTTAAAGGCCATGTAGAATGGAGCAGAGCTGATTGGATACATGTAGGCTGTATCACCAGCTTTAGACGCTTGGATGATGTTATCGTTGTTGACATCCTTAACAAAATCATCTGTAAAGAGGTCGTTCAAATCAGCCAATTTACCATTTTTTCCGTAGGTAATGATACGACCTGGTGCGTCAAAGAGCACATCTGGCGCAGTGCCCGCTTCAATAGCTGTCGTGATTTTTTCAGGTCCAGATGTGAAGTCGATGGTTTCCAATTTCACATCGATATCCGGGTTTGCTTCCTCAAAAGCAGCAATAATTTTTTGCTCATAGGTACCCACACCATCTTCTGTTTTTTCTTGCGTGAAGACTGGGAAGGCCCACCAAGTGATTTCTGTCTTGTCAGAGCTGCCTGACTCTGCTGCAGATGATGCGGTAGTGTCACTTGCCTTATTGGCACAAGCTGCAAGTGACAAAATAGCTGCACCTGCTAACAATGAATGCATGATTTTTTTCATCATTCTACTCCTTTTATTTTTTTAATTTTCCCCTGTGGGGAGTTTGATGACAATTTAAGCCTGCAAAGCCTTGATAAAACGCTCTGCGATTTCTTTTGGTCGAGTAATAGCCCCACCAACTACAATTCCTGCCACACCAAGGTCGTGAATCGTTTTAACCTGGTCCGGATAATGGATTTTGCCTTCAGCAATGACATCTATGCCCGCCTTAACCAATCGATCTACTAGCTCGATATCTGGTCCTTCTCCCTGACGGCTATAAGAAGTATAGCCTGAGAGAGTGGTGCCGACAAAGTCAATACCTGCCTCGTAGGCCGTCAGACCTTCTTCATAGGTGGAAACATCTGCCATGAAGAGCTGGTCTGGGTATTTTTCCTTGATTTGCTTGATAAACTCGACGATAGTCAAACCGTCGTACCGTTCCCGCTTGGTACAATCTAGTGCAATAACCTCAATGTCCAGGGCTGCCAGCTCATCGACCTCCTTCATGGTCGCTGTGATAAAAGGCTCCTGTGGTGGGTAATCCCGCTTGATAATACCGATAATAGGTAGGTTGGTCACTTCTTTAATTTCTTTTATATCTCGAACACTGTTGGCCCGAATACCAACAGCTCCTGCTTCCTGGGCTGCCTTAACCATGAGGGGCATTATCCCGCCTTCTTCCCTATACAGTGGCTCACCTGGTAGGGCCTGGCAAGAAATGATGATCCCTGGTTTTATTTGTTCAATCAAGGCCTCCTTACTCAATTTAGCCATGAATTCTCCTTTCAATGACGGATCCGAGTTAGCGCTTACATTGTTATTATAACGCCTCGGATACAATAATTCAATATATTGCCATATAATAGGTTTCAGTTTCAAAAATTGTAAAATCTAACATATTCCTAAAACTACTTTCAGAAGTCAGAAAATTTCAAAAGTAAAAACCAGCCGAAGCTGGTCGATTGTCCTTGCTATTCTTCTCTGCCCAAAATCTGATTGATTTCTTGGCTATAAAGAATAGCCCGTCCGCCATAGATGGCTTGAATACCATCTTTCACATCCAGAACTGCTGTTGCTCCAATCGCTTTCAGGACATCCTTGTCAACCATTTGACTGTCCTTCAAGGATACTCTGAGGCGAGTCGCACAGGCTGTCACGTGTTCTATATTGGTTTCGCCACCCAAGGCATCAATGATTGAAGTGGCACTATCATAGAGGGTTGAGCCGTTTTTCAATACCTTATCAGAATTTGCAGAGCTATCACCCGTTTCCATACCAGGCACTAGAACATGGAACTTGGTCACTAGGAATTTGAAAACAACATAATACATAGCTGCCCAGGCCAAACCGACTGGAAGCACCAAGAGCCAGTTGGTTTTGTCATTGCCTTGGAAAACACCAAAGATAAGATAGTCAATCAAACCACCAGAGAAGGAATTCCCGATACGAATTTGTAGCAAGTCAGCTACCAAGAAAGAGACACCATCTAGGAAGGCATGGACGACGTACAACCATGGAGCAACAAATAGGAAGGAGAATTCAATTGGTTCTGTAATCCCTGTCAACAAGGACGTAAGGGCACTACTTGAATAGAAACTGCCAACTTTTTTACGATTTTCCTTTGGAATAGCATGGTACATGGCCAAACAAGAAGCCGGCAAACCAAAAATCATAGTCGCAAAACGACCGGCAAAGAAACGAGTCCCGTATGTAAATAATCCAGTATGGTTGGGATCAGCCAATTGTGCAAAGAAAATATTCTGAGCACCTTGAATCGTTTCACCGGCAACTACTTCACTTCCACCCAGTGAAGTATACCAGAACATCGGATAGATAGTATGGTGTAAACCAAAAGCTCCGGTTAACCGTAAGCCAAATCCATAAAGGAACGTTCCTAGACTTCCCATTTCTGATATTGTTTCACCGAATGTCACCAAAAGCCCCTGAATCGGTGGCCAAATCAAATAGAAAATCCCACCAAAGGCAATGGCTGCAAAAGACGACACTATTGGAATAAAGCGCGAACCTCCAAAGAAACCTAGGAAGGCTGGTAACTCAATTTTCCTATATTTATTGTGGAGATTTGCTACTGTGATACCAATAGCCAAAGCACCGACCACTCCTGTGTCAATACTAGCACCTTCTTCTGCAAATAACTGTAGAAAACCACTAATCGTAGCTGTATACACCAAGTAGGACACCGCAGCTGATAAACCAGCTGTTCCCTTGTCGGCATCTGCAAGACCAACTGCCACTCCGACCGCAAAAATAAGGGCCAAATTAGCAAAGACAGCACTACCAGCTGTACTCATAATGGTGAAAGTTGCCTGTAACCAAGCCTGGTCTAATACAGGAAATTGAGAAACCGCATTACTGTTGGACAAGGCACCCCCGATACCCAGGAGTAAACCAGCAACCGGTAAGATAGATATGGGCAGCATGAAAGCCTGCCCCAACTGAGAAAACTTCTTGAAGTTCATCAGAAACTCCTTTCTAAAGCATGGAACGACATCATCGCTCTTTTACAAAATGTTAACGTTTACAAAAACATTATAAGCATAGTTTTTAGGAATTTCAACCATCTGAACTTGTTTAGAAAGTAGTTTTAAGATTATAGATAAATTTTATAAATTGTGAAATTACTTTCGATTAGCTCCAAAATAAAAAACCAGCCTAAGCTAGTTTCCCATCTCTATAATAGCTGTTTCTAAGTCAAGCCATTCGGTCACAACCTTATCCGGTTCCACACTTGTCTCCGGCTGCTGCCGTTTTCTGTGGTTGAACCAGATGGCCTGCCAGCCAGCTGATTTGGCACCGATGATATCATTTTCAAATGAATCACCGACATAACAGATTTCTTGACCCGCCATTCCCAGGCGCTCTTCCATCAGCTTGAAAATAGCTGGATTGGGCTTGGTCATCCCAACCTGCCCCGAGATAACCATCTTCTCCTGCTCTATCCAATCTTGTAGGCCCAAGGTTCGGATTTTCCGCAATTGATGCCGATGGGGACCGTTGGTAATGATGCCAAGAGTAATACCCCGTTGCTTGCAAGCCTCAAAAATGACTGGATAAATCGGACTGAGTTCCAATTGCCCTTGATAATAGTCGTAGTCGATTTGAATGGTCAAGGCCAGCCCATCGGACACCTGGTAACCAAAATCAGCTAAGGCCGCCTTCATCCGATAAACATGACTGTCCTTGAGGCTGATCTTGCCAGTCGCAGCCACTTCAAAAACCTGATCCGCATAGTGGCGAAAGGCCAGATACAGGTGAACCAATTGCTCCTCAGGCACCGACAAATGTCGTTTCAAGGCCCGTTCAAAGGGCTGAATCTGGTCATATAAGGTATCGTCTAAGTCAAATACAAGTGCCTTTATTGTCATTACTTACCTCTTATAAACCGAAGAGATTTTTCATCCGCAGATAGCTCTGCTCTTCTCCGACAAAATACACCAGATCATTTTTCTCCAAAGTCTGGTAGGGACTAGGAGAAATCAAGAGCTCTTCATTGCGCTCAATACCGACAATAATGGCTCCTGTGTGGTGCCAGATACGTGCATCCGCCAACTGCTTGCCCAGCAACTCACAGTCAGCTGTCAACTTTAAACCGTAGGGCTCCAAAGGGTATTTCTTTTGCACGCGCTTGGTCTGATCCAAGTAGACAGAAACCAAGCCACGCAATTCCTTGAGCATATTTTCCTGCTGGTCCATCTTCTCCAAAATCCGGTCTTTTTGCGAATTTAGGGAGCTGGTCATTTCAAAATTATCAATGAAATCGTGGGCCTTTTCCTTGGATAAGACAATCGCTCCACTACCGTGCTTTACCGACACAATATGTAAATCTGCCAGGATATTCAAAGCTTTACGAGTGGTCTCCGGCGAAACACCAAACATGCTGGATAGGGTCGAACGAGACTTGATTCGCTCACCTACTTCATATTCACCTGAGACAATCCGTTGCGCCACTCCGACCGCAATCTGCTGGTACTTAGACGCTTTCACAATTTTTCGATTTGGCATAAATCTTCCTTCTTTCCATAGACAAAAGGAGCGGTACCGTATCACCTTCCATGATCCCGAAACTCACTCCTTTAATTGGTCCTAGGCAAGAATCATGCCCTGAACCCTATTTAATTGATGAACTGATTAGACTGAGTCTACTCTACGCGAGATGATTGGATTTGTTCCTTCACTTGTCCTGTTTTTTCTGAGACAAATTCACCAGCCTTGTTTGCTTGAGAAGCGATAGCCTGACCTGTAGCTTGACCTGCTTCAGTTACACGATCTTGCAAGGTAACAGATGCCGCTTCAAACTCTTCACGCGTTTGTACGTCTACAACTTCTACGTTCACTTCTACTACTTGCAAGTGAGTCATAGCCGCAACTTCTTTGCTGATGACAGCTTTCATTTGTTCAACGATAGCTGGAATATCTTTACCATATTCTACCACAATCTTCAGGTCTGTTGCAACTTGTTTGGTACCAACTTCGACGTTGATGCCTTCTCTCACATTGTCACTATTGACCAGCTTGTTCTTGAAATCCGTCAAGAAACCACCGCTGACTGACAAAAGACCTGGAACAGTTTTCAAGGCATAGCCAATCATTTTTTCAATCACTTGGTCTGCGTATTCTACAGTACCTTTTACAGCTTCAACTTGTGTGTTTTTCGTTTCTTTCATTTCCTAATCTCTCTTTCTATAGATAAAACTTATTTTTTCAAACCTTCAACAGCGCCTTTAACGGCATCTTTAGCGTCAGCAATAGCAGCCTTAGCCTTACCAGCCAATTGCTCTACCTTACCTTCTGCTTCTACTTCCTTGTTGCCAGTTGCCTTACCGACAAGGTTTTTAGCACCACCAACAAGTTCTTCTGCTTTTGCATTTACTTTTTCTTCTGACATAGGATTTCCTCTTTCTTTTATTTCTTAAATGACACGGGGTTCATTAGCAGTCAATTCTTCAATACCTCTTGAAGTTTTCTTGACCTGACTACCTGTAAAATCTGCTACTGATTGGGTTGCATCTGAAACACGGTCCTGCAAGCTAATAGAATCAGCTTCAAATTGAGCCCGCGTCTTGATGTCCGATACTTCAACGTTGATTTCAACAACTTCCAAGTCCGTCATACGCTTGACTTCTGACTCGACAACTGTCTGGATAGCCTTGTAGATAGTCGGCAAATGTTTTTGGTATTCAGCCACAATCGACAAATCGACTGCAACCTGTTTTTTCCCAACTTCTACATTCACACCTGAACGGACATTTTCAGTGTTGACCAATTTATCCTTCAAGTTAGCTAAAAATCCGCCATCCACAGCTAATAAGCCGTCTACTGATTCCAAAGCTAAGCCAACAATTTTTTCAATGACCTTGTCCGCATAGGTCAATTCACCATTGATTACCTGTGTATTTTGTTCTGTCATAATGACCTCCGAAAATATAAAATTCTATTTAAACTTAATAGCGCTTATTGAAATAGTTTTCCAAGAGACCTGTCTCCTGGAGGCCGAAGCCTACCCCTACTCCGATTGCAACCAAAACTAAGACTAAGAGAGTTTTGAAAAATCCAAGACTCAGAAATAAGATAGATAATACAAGACCGACGGCACCTCCCACTAGAGGAAGAGTCCATTTATTGACTGTTTTCATGTACACCTCTATTCTACGCGAGAAGGACGCGACTGTTTACTGCTTGCAACATCTTTGACAAGAACAGTAAAGTTGATAGGCTGCTCCATTCCAAAGAATTGACGCAAACCATGTTGAATGCTTTTCTCCAAAAGACTAGTCTGCTCACCAAGGGAGCCAGCTTTAGCAAGATCACCCGCAAGCTTGACTTTAAGACGCTTCTTATAGGGAATAACTGTTGCACTTGCAGATTTCATATAGCCAGATTCTTCTGCCAGGATCGCTACATAGGACTCGATAGCAGATTTTTTCATTAGAAGACTGCCACCATTTTCCTGGATGAGGTTAATCTCTGCATAGCGCTTAGGGTAGAAAAGGACTACCAGGAGCAGGACCGCAGTCAGAATTGCCAGTCCTATCAAGCCCCAAAATGCAAGGGGATTGAGAAAGGGAGCGACAACCTGATGGACAGGCCATTGAGGAATCCATGCTACTAGCTCCGCTGGGAGATGGCCCCCTCCTGCAAACTTCAAAGAAGTCAGCAAGAGGAAGAGCAGGACCAGCAATAAGAGGCTAGCAGTCAGTATTTTTTTTACTTTAGACATTGAGGCCTCTTTCTAGTTTCATTAACCCTTACGGCCAAAGAAGAAGGATACAACTGCTACAACGATAACCGCACCAAGGATAGATGGGAACAAGGCCATACCTGCAAGGCTCGGACCGCCGTGACCAAACAAACTTTGACCAACAGATGATCCGACTAGACCAGCGATAATGTTCGCGATCCAACCCATTGAACCACCCTTTTTCGTAATCGCACCAGCGATAGCTCCAATAAATCCACCAACAATAAGTGACCAAATCATATAAATTCTCCTTTTAGATAAAAATAGTAAAAATCGATTTTTGGGTTATAAAGATGAATAACAGCAACGTTACTTGATAAGTGACAACTTTTATTTATCTTTATGTTGTCAGTATATCATCAATTTGGAGACTTGGCAAGTCTTTTTTCTTATTTTTTCAAAAAAAGTTGAAAAAATTCTTTAAAATGCCTATTTTATGCGATTTTTAGGTGCTATTTTTTTGATATTTCTTTTCAGAAGGAGCCAGTTTCTAACCTAAAATGTCAGATAATGAGGAGAATAAGAGGAAAAAATAACACGATTTTTCGGTTTTTACTTCAAAAGAAACTACATTGACTAGCTTTTTTAATTTATAAGTTGTCACTTTTTCTGAACAAAAAAAGCCGTTGAATATCCAACGACTTCCTCAAATGAGACAACTTAAGCTACTTCTCCTTATAAAAGAGCACAAAGGGGAGCACAATTCCGACCGAAATCCACCATTTGACCTCCATATGGAGCAGATACTTGCCAAGGCTGGCCACTAGGACATAGAACAAGGCCAAAGCGATGCGGATGTAGATATTCTTCAAATCAAATTTCATAGGTAAATCTCCTTGTACTATCATTATACTATCTTTACTCTTGAAAAATCAAATCTATCCATTGTCAACAGCCTTGTTGAGTGAAGAGTTTCGGGGGAAATTTTCAGCCTATCGCCTTGAAAGAAGGGCACGACAGAGGGCAACCATGGACATTTTCATTGAGTTTTATAGATAGAAACAAAGAAAATCCCAGTCCGTAGACTGAGATTCAATAGATTTATAAACACTAGACTTTAGACTGAATAGCCTGCATCTGGGCATAGACACCACCTAGAGCGACCAAGTCATCATGACGGCCTTGTTCAATGATACGACCTTGGTCCAGGACCAGAATCTGGTCTGCATTTTGAATGGTCGACAGGCGGTGGGCGATGATAAAGGTTGTCCGCCCCTCCTTGACCACTTCCATGGCATGCTGGATGATTTCCTCAGTCTCCGTATCAATGTGAGAAGTCGCCTCATCCAGGATCAGAATCTTAGGGTCAGAATAAAGGGTCCGGGCAAAGGCAATCAACTGCCGCTCTCCACTGGAGAAGGCCGAACCTTTTTCGACAACAGGCTCATCGATTCCCTTTTCCAGACGAACCAACATCGGCCCAGCTCCAACCTTTTCCAGAGCCTGGTGCACGCGCTCCCGGTCCATTTGGTCCACATCCATGGCCACATTGCTGGCAATGGTCCCCGTAAAGAGATAAGGATCTTGCAGGACAATCCCCATATGGCTGCGCAGGCTTTCGCGAGAATAGTCGCGAATATCCTGACCATCAATCAAGACCCGCCCAACCTGGGGATCGTAAAAGCGATAGAGTAGGTTCATAATCGACGTCTTACCCGAACCAGTATGGCCCACCAGAGCTACTGTCTGTCCCTTGTCCGCCTGGATAGAGATATCCTTCAAGATTGCCTTGCCTTCTTCATAGGCAAACTGGACATGTTCAAATATGACTTGACCATCAGTCACCTGCAAGATCTCTTCTCTATCTGGCTCCGTCTCTTCTTCCAAGAGGGCCATCAAACGCTTGCCCGTTTCAAAGGACCGCAGCATATTTGGAAATTGCTGTACCAAGGAACCCAGGGCAATAAAAATTCCCTCAATATAGTTGACATAGACAAAGAGCTTGCCTGGACTAACCCCCGGCTGGCCCTTGAGAAACTGATAGCCAACCACCGTAAGAATACCAGTGACCACCAAGTTTTGCAGGAAACCACTCAGGTTCCAGGTCGCCAAGGATTGGGCCCAGATAATTCGGTTATCGGCCCGTCGCATCTTGTCTGCCGTTGCCTCAAACTCTTCCATGACTGCCTCTTCCTGACCGAAAAGCTGGATCAGACTAGCCCCGTTCATGGTTTCATTGACCTGGGTATTGACATCACTCCTGGCATCATAAAAGTCCTTCATGGGTTTGTCTGTCATCCGCTTATAGGCATACTGGATAGCGATATAGAGTGGAATCAAGACCAGCATGAGCCAGCCCAGGGTGGCATTCATGTAAAAGAGGACACCGTAGGTAAATGCCAGACGGATGAGGTTATTAAAGGCGTAGACCAGGGTCCCATAGAACTGGTTGCGCAGGGTCTCGGTATCATTGACAATCCGAGTCGCAATCTTACCTGCTGGTTTGTCATCAAAGTAGGAAATAGGCAGGCGCTGCATGACATCGTAGGCCTGATTTCGCAAAAGCTCCGCAATCCGATTGGCACAGTGCATAAGCAGGCGCATGGACAGATAAAAGCCCAGACTACCGATGACCGTCATTCCCATATACTGACTAGCCTTGGTCAAAAAGGCAGCCTGATTAAAGGGCAGCCCCTTGCTCAAATCCGTCAAGGGACCGTCAATAGCCTGCTGGATAATGAGCGGTGCCAAACGCACCATGGTAGAAGCAAGGAGATAGAAGGCTACCGCAATGGCAAATAGCCATTTGACCTGCTTGATTTGTCGCAATAAAAATCCTAAAATCTTCATTCCTCTCCTCCTTCCTGGCTTTGTTGTCGCTGGTATTGCTCAAAGTACCAGCCACCTTGCGCCAGCAAATCTGCTGGACGGCCCTCTTCAACGATGCGGCCCTCATTCAGAACCAGCACCCAGTCTGCATGGTTAACAGCCGACAGGCGGTGGGTAACGATGACATTGGTTTTACCCACCCGTTCTTTTTGGATATTTTCAATAATCTGGCGTTCTGTACGAGCATCTACTGCCGACAGGGAATCATCCAGTATCAGCAGGTCTGGTTTTCGCAGAAAGGCCCGTGCAATGGAAATCCGTTGCTTCTGACCGCCCGAAATGGACACACCCCGCTCACCAATCATGGTGTCCAGACCGTCACTCATCCGCTCCAAGTCCTTGGTAAAGGCTGCTGTGGCAATGGCTCTCTGAATGTCCTCAGGACTGCTATCTAGCTTGCCTAAAGCAATGTTTTCGCCAACTGATTTGGAAAAGAGGATATGCTCTTGAGGAACGTAGCCAATTTTTTCCTCGATAGATGCGCGTTTAAAGTCCAGAACTGATTGGCCATTTATTGTAAAACTGCCTTGACCGACTGGATATTGACAGAGGAATTGGCGGACCAGAGTGGTCTTGCCTGACCCTGTTTTCCCAACGATACCGACTGTCTGCCCTCTTTTCAGGGTCCAATGGATGTCCTGCAAACTCGGCCGGTCTGCCTGTGGATAGCTAAAGCTGTACCCTTCAAAAGCCAGACTGGACAGCTCTGCTATTTCCCCAAAACCATCAACTTCCAAATCATCCCCTGTATCAATCAGCTCCTGCAGCTTTTCAAATGAGGTCTTGCCGGTCTGGTAGACCAAGATGAAATCCGACAGCATCCAGAAAGGCTCGAGAAGTGAACCAACGTAGAGCTGGAGGGCGATGACCTGGCCGATAGACAGTTGACCGGACTTGACAGCTACTGTCCCCATGACCAGGACCAAAATAGTGGACAAGCCCAGAGCCAAAGTAGCCAAGGGATTGTAGAGGGACTGGAGGGAAGTAATCCGGTCTCCACCCTTGGCAAGCTCCCGTGTCCGCTCCTGAAACTTGACCTTCTGAGTGGCCTTCTTGCTGTAGGCGCGTGTGACCCGAATACCTTCTACGACTTCCAGAACCTCATTATTGAGCTGGGCGACAGCCTCCCGGTTGGCCTCAATGGCCTCATCCTGCTTGCGACCGATGAAAAAGATAGCCGCAGTCATAGCCAGCATAGGAAGCAGAGCCACCAGAGAAGTCTTCCAGTCGATGATAAACATATATGGAATGACAAAGGCAAACATGCCTCCTGCATAGACCACAATCATGATTCCGTAGCCAACCATTTCCATCAGCCCGTCCACGTCCGTTGAAAAGCGGGTCATGACATCCCCAGAGCGAAACTTCTCATAGAAGGGCGTCCGCATGACAACCATTTTTCGGAAGGCCCGCTGCTGCATGTCAAATTTGAAATTGATAGAAGACTGAAAAAGCTTGAGATGCCAAATGAAGGCTGTAGCATAGTTGACCAGGGTCACCAGGAAAAGCAGGGTCATATCCTGGACCAACATTTTCTCGGTCAAGCCATTAGACGCCAGGGTGTCGACCATTCTTTGGATAATCTGGGTCGGCACCAAGAGCGTGGCGTCGTAAATAATCAAGGTCACAGCGATCAGCAAGTAGAGCCACTTGTGCCGCTTGACATAATCAAAAATTAAGCTGAACATATATCTCCCTTATCTTAAAACCTTTCTAAGCACGCAAAAAAGCCTAGACAACACACTCCGCCTAGGCTCCCTCAAGTCCGTTCAAATAGACTATTATAGTTGCTTAAAAAGGAGTGGTTTATGAAAAACAGATTGTTTTGTGATAAATACTGTATTGTTCATTGTAGTACTCCTTTCCTTATTCTACCCCTTATTTTATCAGAATATATTGACTTGTCAAGGTATTTTAGGTAAAAAAGTAAGAAAAAACGACCCATCCGGACCGTTTGTCAACTATATGCTAGTTGCCGGGATTGAACCGGCGACCTCATCCTTACCATGGATGCGCTCTACCGACTGAGCTAAACCAGCAGTACCTTATCAGTATATCATACTCTGGAAATTTGTCAATATTTTTTGAAAGAAAAAAAGCCTATAAAAGGACTCTTTTCCGCTATACATATCTGAATAGATTCTACAGTTTTCTCAGCAACTCTTTCAAAGCCCTGCTTTTGCCAAAATCGACTGGCCTGTGGATTGGCCGCCACATAGCCTAGTCTGACTTTTTGGAAATACTGTCCTAACTGACTTTCTAGCTCTGCCATGATTTTGGAACCTATCCCCTGACCAGCCAAGCTACCGTCCACCATAAAGAGACCAATGTAAGCTATCTGTTCATCAGGATAGCCGGCAATCAAATCCAGCACTGCCACCAACTGATTGTCCCACCAGTAACCGACAAAATACTTATCTGACAGGTCCTTCCCAGGCGGACAATCGACTAAATCTTGCCGCAAACCTTCTAAACTCGGACTAGGCGGATAATGTTCAAAATAGAGGGGATTGGTCTGGTAAAGAACCAAAACCTGCTCTAAGTCAGCTTCAGTTAGCTTTCGGACTTGATAATGATTTGAAAATTGACTAATCTTCATCCTCTTCGTTCCCACTAGGCTCCCCAATCACCTCAAAACTTGCTCGGCTATCTGCTGCTAATGCATCTTGTTCGTAAGCATTGATAATCTGGGCAACAACTGGATGACGGACCACGTCCTTGGCAGAAAAATAAACAAAATCAATCTGCGAAATATTTTTCAATTTTTCCGTAGCATCAATTAAACCAGACTTGACCTTACGAGGTAGGTCAATCTGACTAATATCCCCGTTGACAATCATCTTGGAATTAAAACCGAGACGGGTCAAAAACATCTTCATCTGCATGATAGTAGTGTTTTGCGCCTCATCCAGAATGACAAAGGCATCTTCCAGCGTCCGCCCCCTCATATAAGCCAAAGGTGCAATTTCGATAATCTCCCGCTCCATGAGACGAGTGGTCTGCTCCTTACCCAAGATCTGATAGAGGGCATCGTAAACGGGACGCAGATAAGGATCAACCTTCTCCTTCAAATCCCCCGGCAAAAAGCCCAGACTTTCACCAGCCTCAACCGCAGGACGAGTCAGGACAATCCGCTTGACCTGGCCACGCTTGAGGGCGGTGACAGCCAAGGTCACAGCCAGGAAGGTTTTTCCCGTCCCTGCTGGACCGATACCAAAGACAATATCATGTCGCTTGACAGCATCCACATAAACCTTCTGTCCCAAGGTCTTGACACGAATGGGCTTGCCAGAATTGTCCTTGATGATTTCTTCCTCATAGAGGGCGACAAATTTTTCGATTTCATCATTTTTGGCCATGGAAATAGCCGTCACCACATCTGGCGTTGACACAGTTAGCCCGCGATTGACCAAGACCAAGAGGGACTGGATGACCAGACGGGCCTGCTCAACATGGTCAGCTTGACCAATGACCTGGACCTTTTCTGTCCGAGCATGAATGACCACGCCCAGCTCCTGCTCCATCAGACGCAAATGGCGCTCATTGGACCCAAAAAGACTAAAACTATCGTCCGGATGGCTGAGTTGAATATCAATAGAATGTTCTTGCAAAGACTTGCTCCTTTACCTGTGCTTTTCTATTATTATACCAAAAATCTATCAAACTGGCCTTGTGAAAACAAAAAGAACAGAGAAGATCACCTCTCTGCTCCTATGGAGACCGTATTCATTATATAAAGGGATTAGGTTATAAAGGAATAATCAGATCTCCACGATTTTCGTAAGAAATTATTCTTACACTTGTATTATAACCCTATTTAGTGATAAATTGCAACTAAATGAACATTATTTTTTTATTTTTATGTATATTTTTACATTTTTGATTTTATATTGGTATGATTATATGAAATAATCCTATATGCAGAGTAGGCTAATGGGCCATATAGTCCTCCCAAATGGCGTCAAAATCAGACATTGAAAAAGCAAAACTGGCAGACTCCTCCAAAAAGCGACTGACCTCATCAAAATCCGTTGATTGCTTTGGGAAATCATACTCTTCAAAGGCATAATCAGCCAAAATAGCCACAGGCTCGTTGGACTTGGGATTGCGCTGGGTCATCAACCAGCTATAAAAGGTTCTTCTCATACTATCCTATTCTCCTTAGTGATGAAAGAATCCTTCAGTTCAGAACCAAAGGATTCTCAATAAAGTAAAACAAACTCAGTTTGTAGACAAAGTCTCTTTTCAGACTTTCCTGAGGTGATGTTGGATGGCTCCGAAAGTCAGGGGAGTGACTTTCGGAGGTTGGAAATAGAACGAACGCAGTTCGGTTCATTTAGTCAGGGGAGTGACTTTCGGAGGTTGGAAATAGAACGAACGCAGTTCGGTTCATTTAGTCAGGGGAGTGACTATCAAAGGTTGGAAATAGGGAACTGCTGAGCAGTTCCTCAAATCCTCTGTTCCTTTGAGCCTAAGGTCTCAAATACTCCGAATACCTGAAAAGACAACGTTTCAGGCATTTTCATCACGGCGGAAAGTCCTGGTTTAGGGCTCGCTCCGCTCGCAAAATAATCTAAATTTTTATTTTTTTCTTAGCAGAGCTACTCAGTTAATTTATCCAGAATTTAGTTTATCGACATTCTAACAAACTATTTATTTCTCGAACGACTCTTGCGTCTTTCCTTAAATTGGGCACGATTTTTCTGCTCATTCCTAAAAATAAAATAGGAAACCAGAGCCAGTGGTAACAAGACCAGACTAGAACCAATCCAAGTTAGGGTGAAATTTGTTTGATTGTCAGCTTCAGCGGATTGCTTTTTGACCAAGGCCTTATTGACCGTTGCCAAGACGCCTGTATCTTCAGCCTTCACAGAATCCTGAATCAAGGGACTGACCGAATCCAAGCCATTATCCGCATAGACCTGCCCATCCTTATATACCAATTTGGGACTAGTTCCAACGGGGACAGTCGCATATAGGTCCGACTCAACCTGGTAATGCTTTCCGTCCTGGCTATGTTTACCAGCTGTCAAGACTTTCTTGTATTCAAAGTCCTGATAAGCCTTATTAATCAAGGCGTTAGCAAAGGCATGGCGCTGGAAATCAGAATTCATATCAGACCAGGTACCCACACCCATAATGACTGCAATCATCTTTTGCCCGCCTCGATCGATGGTCATGGAAATATTGAAGGCCGCACGAGGACTGGAACCGGTTTTGAGACCAGTGACCCCTTCTAAACCGTAGATATTTCCTGGTAAAGAATAATTATAGGAATTATAGGCCTGCTGGTAGGGAGTGTCCACCATCGTAACAATGACCCGATGGCGCGTATATTCCAAAATAGCAGGATATTTTTTGGTCAAATGGTAGACCAAAATGGCCATATCACGCGCTGTTGTCTGGTTGGAAGCCGAATTGTCATAACGCTTGGGACTATAGTAACCTCTAAAGCCACTTGCCCCTGCTCCTCCTGGATTGTTCCAGACAGAATTGGTCATACCCAGCTCCTTGGCCTTGGCATTCATCATGTCCATAAAAGCATCCGGATCATTGTTAGACAAATAATTTGCCAACATGACTGTCGCTACATTGGAAGATGGTACCAAGGTCATGGCAATCAAATCACCAACTGTATAATCAACATTAGCATAGATCGGATTGTTCGAAATTTCATGGATAGCAGAAATCGCCTGGTCAGTCTCCGTTGCCCTGATAATCGTATCTTCTGTCAACTTGCCCTGACCAATGGCTTCATAGACCAGATACAAGGTCATGAGCTTACTCATACTAGCCGGATCCCTTGACTCATCAATATTATCTTGCCAAACAATATCTCCAGTATTTCCATCAATCAATATAGAAGACTTGGGCCTGTAACCCTCATAAACCTCATAACCAGAAGCTCTAGCAATATCCATCAATTCATCTGCTTTTACTACCGAACCGCCCCAAACCAGGCCAATTAACAGTAGAGCAAGTAGTATTCTTTTCACTATAAACTCCATTGATATTTATTGATAAACGGGAGGATAACTACAAACCCTGCACCTTCCTCCTAACGCAATCCCAACATGGCTTCCTTGGCATGAACCATGTCCGTCATCATCTGGCAATAAGGCGTTGGAATACCAACCCGCTTGCCCTTGAAAACTACCGCTCCATTCAGATAGTCAATCTCCGTCTTGCGACCATGTTGGATCAAGTCCTGATGCATGGACGGATAATGATGTGAGGCCTTTTTAGAAGTTTCCATGATGTACTTCCAAATTCCCTCTTCATCGATATTCCCTACTTCCGCACGCGCCACAGCGATAAATTCCTTGAAAATCCCCTGAACCAGATTGAGTCCACCTTCCGTTCCAAAAAGTTCCCCAATGGTACAGTCCATAATGGTACAGGTCGGATTCATGACCCCATTGACACAGGCCTTGCGCCAAATAGATTCAATCACATTCTCATCATAGGTCGCATTGAGTCCCGCTTGGTTAAACATGTCCACGATGTGGGCAACAGCCTGACCGTCCCCAGACATATTTTGCAGGAAAATGGATCCTGGTCCCTCCAGATGAGCATGACCTGGCCCCTTGAGCCCAGCCAACCAAATGGTCACTCCAACCATGATCGACTCATCTGGCACATAGCGGCGCATGGTGGTCGCATGACCCAACCCATTCAAAAGACTGAGTACCTTGGTCTGTTCGCCGATAATCCCCTTTATATCCTGCAACATTTTTGGTAACTGGTCTGCCTTGGTCAAGAGGATAATCAAATCCGCCACTTCCACAGCCTCAGTCGGTTTCATAATCGGCAGCTTGACCGTCTCGTCAAAATCCCCCGTCACCTTGAGCCCATTTTCACGGATAGCCTGAATATGGTCCTCCCAATTGTCCAGCAAAATCACCTCATGATCAGTCTTGGACAGGGAATAACCAAAACGGCAACCCATGGCTCCACTACCAGCAATATATACACGCATGATTCGTCTCCTAAATCAATTCTGTCCCAATCGCATCTTGCTTGATTTTACCGGCTTTCATCAGCCCACCCAGGGCTTTTTTGAATTGCCCCTTGGAAATGCCAAAGGTGGCCTTGATGTCTTCCGGAGCAGACTTGTCATTCAAGGTCATAAAGCCGCCATTGCTTTCCAGATAAGTCAAAATCATCTGGGCATCATTTTCCAACATCTCAAATGAGCGTGGTTTGAGCGACAGATTGAGGGTCCGGTCAACAGCCCGATAGCCGATGACACGGGCCTCCAG
The DNA here is from genome assembly GCF_043674115.1 of Streptococcus sp. A34. Taxonomy (NCBI): domain Bacteria; kingdom Bacillati; phylum Bacillota; class Bacilli; order Lactobacillales; family Streptococcaceae; genus Streptococcus; species Streptococcus sp. A34. The sequence goes on from NZ_JBIMJM010000002.1 coordinate 113,437, forward strand.
GACCTGGCCCAAACGTGGCTCTGCATAACGCTCGGTAGGATGAATAAAACCCAGCATATTGTTGTCTGGCAAGTAAACAAAGGTCCCATTGAGTTTCAAGCGGTAGACAATGGCCTTAAGGGTCTGGTTTTGCATATTGTCATAAGCAGGACCTGCCATCTTTTGAAATTCCTCTTGAAAGGCAGGTAAAGCCCAAATTCGGTCTTTCTTGTCAACGTCCAACTTGACATAGAGCTGGTCGCCTTTCTTGGGCCAGAGTTCCTTGATGTCAGGAAGGATGTCCAAGGACACAACTACTTCCTTGTCCGGCAAGCCCGTATCAACAAAGACACCCAAGTCCTTCCTCACTTCTGTTACCGTTCCCCAGCCAAAGGTATCGCGGGTTGCTCCCACTTCCTTGGTCGTCAAGCGCAATTTCTGCTTCATATCTGTGTAGGCAAAGCCCTTGACAGATTGACCCAGCTGAAAATCCCCTTCTTCCTTGGACAGGGCAAAGGTCTTGCCATCCTTTTGGATGAAGTAAAACTGGTCATTTTGGTCGGTCACTAATCCGACAATATAGTGAGCTAGTAAATCATTCATAGCTATTTCTTTCTAGGCAACCATTGGGTGCCTGCATTTTTGGAGGCTCTGCTGCTTACTCTTTAGACAAATCTCTAGGAAAACAATCAACAAAGCTAGCAAAAAAAGGAAGGAAAGACAAGGATTCTGTAGATCTTTGTCCTCCCATTCCCCTTGTGCTGGTTAAACTTCTAAGAGTTCTTTTTCCTTGTCAGCTGTCATCTTGTCGATGGTCTTAATCGCATCGTCAGTGACTTTTTGGATGTCTTTTTCAAGCGTCTTCAAATCATCTTCCGTGATTTCTTTGGCCTTCTCAGCTTTTTTGGCCTCGTCCATAGCGTCACGACGGATGTTACGGATAGCTACTTTCGAGTTCTCACCCACTTTTTTCACGTCTTTTGCCAAGTTCTTACGTGTTTCCTCTGTCAATGCAGGGATAACCAAGCGGATAACTGTACCGTCAGATTGTGGCGTCAAGCCAAGGTCAGACGCATTCAAGGCACGCTCGATATCTTTCAAGATAGACTTATCAAACGGTGTGATAAGAAGAACACGCGCCTCTGGCACTGTGATACCAGCTAACTGGTTGAGCGGTGTTGGCGCTCCGTAGTAATCCACAGAGATACGGTCTAGGAGACTAGCATTGGCACGACCTGCACGGATATGGCTAAATTCACGCGCCAAGCTCTGGTGAGATTGATTCATACGCTCTTGCGCTTTGGCAATAATTTCTTTCGACATAAAATATCCTTTTCTTTTTGTTTTTATTTTTCTTCTTTGTTAGAAACGGTTGTACCGATTGGCTCACCGAAAACAACACGTTTGATATTGCCTGGCTCATTCATGTTAAAGACAACCAGGTCGATGTCATTGTCCATTGAAAGAGTTGATGCTGTGGCATCCATGATTTTAAGACCACGATGGATAACTTCACGGTGGGTCAATTCATTGAACTTAACCGCATTGGCATCCTTACGAGGGTCTGCATTGTAAACACCGTCGACCCCATTTTTAGCCATAAGAATGGCATCTGCTTCGATTTCTGCTGCACGAAGAGCAGCCGTCGTATCGGTTGAGAAATACGGTGAGCCGATACCAGCACCAAAGATAACGATACGACCTTTTTCCAAATGACGGAGAGCACGACCGCGAATATAAGGCTCTGCCACAGACTGCATAGAAATAGCTGTTTGCACACGAGTATCCACACCAAGCTGCTTGAGGGAATCCGCCATCACCAGGGCATTCATAACTGTTCCCAGCATCCCTGTATAATCTGCTTGTACACGATCCATACCAGCTTCTGCAGCAGGCTCCCCACGCCAGAGGTTCCCACCACCGATTACAAGGGCAATCTGCACACCAGACTCAGCCACTTCCTGGATTTCCTTGGCCATTTCCTGAACTGTCTTGATGTCAATTCCGACACCACGTTCACCAGCCAAGGCCTCTCCAGATAGTTTGATTAGAATACGTTCGTATTTAGGTTTCATCATCTCTCTCCTCTATTTCATCCCTAGTATTTTATCATAAAATCGGGGATTTTTATAGAAAAATATCTAAGAAAACGGAGATTTCCAAACGAATCCCCTTCTAAAATTTATGCATCCAATTTTTGGTACTCCACTGCCAAGCCCCGTGCAACTGCTGGACGCTTAGCAATTTTCTCCACCCACTGATTGAGGTTCTGATAGCTAGCAACATCTAAAAATTCCTTGGAACCTGGATAGAGATTGCCCTGAGCCAGACGACCATACCAGGACCAGATGGCAATATCCGTAATAGTATATTCGTCGCCAGCAATATAGGGACGGGTCGCTAAGACCTGGTCTAACACATCTAGTTGACGCTTGGTTTCCATGGCATAGCGGTTAATCGGATATTCCTGGGCAGTTGGCGCGTAGTGATAGAAATGTCCAAAGCCACCACCAACAAAGGGTGCTGCACCAGTCTGCCAGAAGAGCCAATTGAGGACTTCCGTGCGACCTGCCCAGTCCCTTGGCAAGAAGGCATCAAATTTCTCAGCCAAATAGAGCAAAATATGAGAAGACTCAAAGACACGGACAGGATCTGCCCCTGAATAATCCACCATGGCAGGAATTTTTGAGTTTGGATTGATGTCTACAAAATCTGAACCAAACTGGTCGCCTTTGCCAATTTCAATCAAAAACAGGTCATAAGCCGCATCCGATATCCCCAATTCCTTGAGTTCTTCCAGCATGATAGCCACCTTGATGCCATTGGGTGTTCCAAGTGAGTAAACCTGCAAGGGCTTATCGCCTTTGGGCAAGGTTTGCTCAAAACGGCTACCTGCGGTAGGACGGTTACCAGTCCGATTGTCATTTTCATCTTCCCACTTCCATACCTGTGGTTTCACATAATCTGTCATTCTATTTCCTCCTATAGGCTGTTTAAACCCATGACATAGCGATTGTAGCTTACTTGCAAATCTTGGATATAGCGGGCCAATTCAACCAGTTCCTTGGGCGCCCGCCAGGTCAGAGCAGTCACTTCTGCATTGACAAAAACAGAGAGTTGATCTGCCAAGAGATAGAGATTGTCCGACTTGTCTAATTTCTGCGCAAACTCCACAATCTTCTCACGCAAGACATCCGAAATAATACCTTCTTCTAAATTGTAAACAGCAGATAAATGGCTGTAAAATTCGTCAGAATTTGCTTTTCTCATACTAACCTCCTTGATATGCCTGGACATATTATACACTAAAATTCAGGTATTTTCAAACAGAAAAAGACTGCCCGAAGACAGTCCCTCTACTCATTACAATGAGTTTGGATCAACTTTGATACCAACACCTTGTGTTGTTGTAATTGATACTGAAGTCATGTACGTACCTTTAGCTGTAGCTGGTTTAGCTTTAGCCATTACATCGTGGAATGCTTTGAAGTTTTCAACGAGTTTGTCAGCGTCAAATGATACTTTACCGATAAGAGCTTGTACGATACCTGCCTTGTCAGCACGGTAAGTGATTTTACCACCTTTAGACTCTTCAACTGCTTTAGCAACATCCATAGTTACTGTACCAGTTTTAGGGTTTGGCATCAAGTTACGTGGACCAAGTACGCGACCAAGACGTCCAACAACTGCCATCATATCTGGAGTTGCGATAACAACGTCGAAGTCCAACCAACCACCGTTGATTTTAGCAACGAGGTCATCTTCACCAACAAAGTCTGCACCAGCAGCTTTTGCTTCTTCTGCTTTAGCACCACGTGCGAAAACAAGAACGCGAGCAGTTTTACCAGTACCGTTTGGCAATACCATTGCACCACGGATTTGTTGGTCTGCTTTACGAACGTCGATATTCAAGTTGTAGGCAACTTCAACTGACGCATCAAATTTAGCGAAGTTTGTTTCTTTTGCAAGAGCAACAGCTTCTTCTACGCTGTACAATTTTGTGCTGTCGATTTTTTCAAGAGCAGCACGCAAGTTTTTGCTTTTTTTAGCCATGTTATATGTCTCCTTGTAATCAGATAATCTTGGGTGCTACTTAGTCAGCAACAGTGAATCCCATAGAACGAGCAGTACCTTCGATCATACGCATTGCAGCTTCAAGAGATGCAGCGTTCAAGTCAGGCATTTTAGTTTCAGCAATTTCTTGTACTTGTGCACGAGTAACTGTTGCAACTTTAGTTTTGTTTGGTGTACCTGAACCTTTTTCAACACCTGCAGCTTTTTTCAAAAGAACAGCAGCTGGTGGTGTTTTAGTGATGAAAGTGAATGATTTATCTTCATACACAGAGATAACAACTGGGATGATCATACCAGCTTGGTCAGCTGTACGAGCGTTGAACTCTTTAGTGAATCCCATGATATTGATACCTGCTTGACCAAGTGCTGGTCCGACTGGTGGAGCTGGAGTAGCTTTACCTGCAGGAATCTGAAGTTTTACGAGTTTTTCGACTTTTTTAGCCATGATATAAAATCCTCCTATTGTGGTTTTGGCGGTAACTAAAGATTTTTACCTCCCACAAATATGCGCATTTACACATACCTTTTTATTATACACGATTTCAGGAAAAATGCAAGCTTTATGTTTACTTTTTTTTATTTTTTTAATAGAATATAAGTATGTTATTACTGAAAATTGCAGCGGTTGTTTATCCAATTGTTACGCTGATTATTTCAATTCTATTTGTCAAATTATTAAAGTTAAATAAAAGGGGTTGGAACTTTGCTGACCTGGCTTTTCCTATGTTCGCTTTTGAATTTATCATCCTAACAGATAAGCTCTACTACAGCAGCCTGCTACCCCACCTACTGTTAGCTCTTTCTCTGCTCTTGCTGATTCTGCTAACTGGCACTCTCTATAAAAAAAGAGAATTAGACTACAAGCGTTTTTTCAAGGTTTACTGGAGAGCTGGTTTTCTCCTGACCTTTCTCATGTACATCGGTCTTCTCGTCTCCATCTTTACCCAAAAATAAGCAATCCCTCCTGAGAAATTGTCAGAAGGGATTTTTTCTATTCATGAATTTCTAATGGTAGACCATCTGGGTCAAAGAAGAAGGCCATCTTCTTGCCATCAAAATCGTCATATCGTAGGGCTTCGTGGGGAATATCCAAGCGGTCAAACTCCGCCAGACAGGCCTCGACGTCTGCGACCTTAAAAGCTAAATGCCGCAGGCCAGTGTGTTCTGGTTGAGGCATTTTGGGGCGCAAGGGAGCGTCAGACTTGATAAAGATTTCTAAGACCAGATTGCCCTTTTTGACATTGAAAAGAATGTCATTTTTTTCTGGGCGAATATGCTCATCCAGCTGTTCAAAGCCCAATTTGTCCACATAAAATTCTCTGGTTTTGTCATAACTACTACCGATAATGGCAATGTGGTGCACCATTTCAAAAGTCATTACTGTGTCTCCAATACTTTTCTAGGTTTGGTCCCTTCGGCTGGCCCGATGACGCCAGCTGCCTCTAATTCTTCCATCAAACGGGTTGCACGGTTAAAACCGACCGATAGGCGGCGCTGGATCATAGATGCGGAAGCCTTTTGCGTTTCGATGACGAGGGCACGAGCCTCATTGAAGAGAGGGTCACCCTCAGAAGCTCCGCCATTGTCATCAAAACCACCATCACCTTCTGCCACTTCGCCCGGATCAAAGGACTCGTCGTATTCGGCATCGGCCTGGTCTTTGACAAAACTGACAATCCGCTCGACATCATCGTCCGAGATAAAGGAGCCTTGTAAGCGAATTGGAGCCGACTCGCCAATAGGATGGAAGAGCATGTCCCCGCGACCGAGGAGTTTTTCGGCGCCATTTTCTCCCAAAATGGTCCGCGAATCCGTGCCCGATGCGACCGCAAAAGCCACACGAGACGGCACATTGGCCTTGATCAGACCTGAAATAACATCAACGGACGGACGCTGGGTCGCTAAAATCATGTGAATGCCCGCCGCACGAGCTTTTTGCCCCAGACGGATAATGGCATCCTCCACTTCCTTGCTGGCGACCATCATCAGGTCAGCCAACTCGTCCACGATAACGACAATCAAAGGTAGGGGAATTTGTTTTTCCTCGGAACGGCTGTTAAATTCCTCAACCTTGGCATTGTAGCCTTCAAGGTTACGGACGCCGATATGACTGAAGAGTTCGTAGCGTTTCTCCATCTCGTCCACCACCTTTTGCAGGGCGCGCGCTGCCTTACGAGGATTGGTCACAACAGGGATGAGCAGGTGGGGAATATCATTATAGACCGACAATTCAACCATTTTGGGGTCAATCATCATAAACTTGACTTGGTCAGGACTGGCCTTCATCAAAATAGAAGAAATAATACCGTTGACCGCGACAGATTTACCAGAACCGGTCGATCCTGCTACCAGCAAGTGAGGCATTTTGGCAAGGTCAAAGGATTTGACAGAGCCGTTGACTGCCTTTCCAAGCGGAATTTCCAAGAGTTTGTTAGCATCCGTCTTAGATTGTTCCCAGAGTTCACGGAAGGGCACCATAGCCACTTCGGAATTGGGTACCTCGATACCGACCAAGGATTTGCCCGGAATTGGCGCTTCGATACGGACATCTTTGGCAGCTAGAGCCAGAGCCAAATCATCCGCCAAATTGGAAATCCGATTGACACGGACACCGACAGCGGGTTTTAATTCATAGCGGGTGACCGACGGTCCGATTTCTGCCCGCTCTACAACTACCTTGATACCAAAGCTGGCAAAGGTGTCTTCCAAAATCTTAATGTTCTGTCGGACCAGACGTTTTTCATTGGACTGGCTTTTGGCCTTGACTGGCGCAAAGAGGTCAATGGATGGCAATTTGTAGGAAAAGCGTTGCTTGAGCTTGGGTTTGAAGTCGATTTGAACTTCGACATCATCCACTTCTTCTGGAAGGTCGGCACTTAGCTGTGGTTCCTCATCCTCAACCAGCATAACTGGAAATTCATCTTCTACCTCTTCTAAATGATCGTATTCTGAAATAATGGGCACTTGAACTGGTTCTGCGTCTAGAATTTCACCCGTTTCCAAATCGACTGGCCTATCCAAGGCTAATGATTCTTCTTCCTCCAAACGCAGGCGCTCTTCCTCCAAACGAGCCAATTCTAGCTGGCGTTTTTCTTCTCGCTCGGCCCGCTTCAACTCCCGAAGCTCTGCCCTTTTTAACTGGCCCTCCGTCATCTTATCCTTGAGAACTGCCAGGCCATCGGCCACATCGTAGACAGACCATGGACTCATAAAGAAAATACCAAAGGCAATAAATAGAAGACCGATGAAAAAGGAGCCTAGATTAGAAAATAGAAAGGCAATGGGCATATAGAAGGCGCTACCCAGCAGGCCTCCACCCAGAAACTCCTTGACCTGAAAACGCGACAGCTCATTCAAACTCAGCCGCAAACTATAGGTAAAGAGGTCCGACCCACTGTAAGAAACATCCAAATAGGCCTGAAAGCCTATCAGGAGACCGGCCACAATCAGGTAAAAGCCCGAAATCATCCCTTCTCTGTGCTGCCAAAATCGGGGGAAGACAAAGTAGACTAGAAGTCCTGCCAGGACTAGATAAGATAGACTACCAAACAGTAGGCGGAAGACATTGTAGGCCGTCACACCGAAGGCACCCAGCCGACTAGCTGTCAAAATAATGAATAGGACGCCGAAAATCCGAATCAAGATTTTCTTGACTCGATCCTGCTGGGCTAGTTCAGCCTTGGTCGGCCTCCTTGTTTTCTTTCCTTTTTTATTTGCTTGCTTCATCTCAACCTCAACTTTCTCAATCTCTTTATTTTACCATATTTTTAGTCCGAATTCAGGTTAGAAATGCAGGTACTGACGAGACGAGAAAGAGAGAATCTTTCGACTCTCCCCGCACTTTTATTTTGTCTTTTCAACATTCAAGATTTTCACCTGGTAGCTTCCAGCTGGTGTCTCAATCAGAGCAACATCTCCAGTCTTCTTACCAATCAAGGCATGACCGATAGGACTCTCATTTGAAATCTTATTGGCAAAGGCATCCGCGCCCGCAGCACCAACGATGTGATACACTTCCTCGTCTGTTTCACCGATTTCTTGAACAGTAACTGTCTTACCGATAGCCACTTCATCTGCTGCAACAGCATCGCTATTGACAATTTCCGCATAACGAATCTTGTTCTCGATAGTTGAAATTTGACCCTCTACAAAAGCCTGCTCATCTTTAGCTGCTTCGTATTCAGAGTTTTCCGAAAGGTCTCCATAAGAACGGGCGATTTTAATACGCTCCACAATCTCCGGACGACGGACCAACTTCAGTTCTTCTAATTCTTTTTCCAACAATTCCTTTTCTTCCAAGGTCATTGGATAGGTTTTTTCTGCCATTTTTACTTCCTTTTCATGTTTATCAGGGATGAAAACAAAATTATGCGGAAAATCCACATAATTTTGCCTCAACCTTATTGATTATTTAATTTGCTATTTACGTGTGTTTCAACGTTTTGATTGTGCTCGTCAAATGAAGCGGTAAAATACACTTCTCCAGTCGTCACATCTGCTACAAAGTAGAGATAGTCTGTCTGGTTTGGATTGATGGTCGCCTGAATAGCTGCCAAACTTGGACTTCCTACAGGACCAGGCATTAGACCTAGGTGTACGTAGTTGTTATAAGGTGAATCAATCGCAGTGTCGATTCCTGCATCCTCAGCCAAGGTTGTCTTCTCACCCAATTTGCCCATTGCATACAAAACAGCGATGTTAGACTGCAAAGGCATGCCGATGTTCATACGATTGTAGAAAGTGCTTGCGATATTCCGACGGTCCTCGTCTGTAGTACCTTCCTTTTCAACCAGTGAAGCCATGGTCAATACTGAATTCACATCCAAGCCCTTGTTTGGAAGCTCCGCATAGTATGGTTGCAAGGCAGTATTGGTCGCCGCAATCATATCTTCTACCAATTGCTCAACAGTCGTGTCTTCGTAATACTCATAAGTAGCTGGAAAGAGATACCCTTCCAACTGATACTTGACACCACTATCCGCTGCAGGCAGGCTTGCAAAGAGGTCTGGATAAGTCTCTGTCATTCGCGTGATGAAAGCTGGGTCCTGAACCGTTGCCATAAAGGCATCCGAGCTAAATGGAGATTCCGTTTTTTCATCCTCTGAAGCACTATTTTGGGTAATCGCTTGGGCAATCTGCTCAATGGTGTACCCCTCAATAACCAGGATTTTACCTGATGCAGGTTTTTCAGCGACTGGAGTTCCACCCTCTTGCAACTTCTTAGCCAGATCTTCTACAGACATGGCCTGGTTCAAATTATAGAAACCACTCTGGAAGCTATTATAGCTCTTTAATTTAGAGAAGTAGTTAAAGACTGTCGCGTTCTTAATCAGCTTATTTTCTAAAAGAATTTGACCGATTTGACTAGTAGAAGAACCTTCTGGAATTTCCACTTGAATAGTCTCTGAAGCTTCCACATTAACTGGTTCTAAGCTTGACTTGACATAGAAGAAACCAGCAACCAAGGTAGCCACCAGGGCCAAGGCAACCAAGGAAACAATGGTCCCGACAATTTTCTTAGCTGTTTTATCTTGTTTCTTCTTAACTTGCTTGGTCGCACCGCGTCTTCTTGCCAAGGGTTCTTCCTTTTCAACAACAGGAGTCACTGGTTCAGGTTGAGGAGTTACTGCAGGAGCAACCTCTGCCTCATCTCTTGTAAATACCGGCTCATCTTCCAATGGAGGTAAAATCATCGGTTCAGGTTGAGGAAGTGGCTCTTCTTCGGCTATTTCCGGATAATCCATTCCAGCCGCAATGGTCCGCAACTGTTGCAGACTGCGCTCAACCGTATCTTCCAATGGAGGTTCTACTGTCTCGTTCCCCTCTTCTTGAGAAAATTCTGGCGCTATTGGAGGCAGTTCAACTTCTTCTTCCTTGACCGACAAATCCACTTCAACCGCTTTCGGAGGCAAATCTTCTACAATCTTTGGTATAACCTTTGTTTCTTCAAGGCCAAGCTCGTCCTCAAAAGCAATCTTGTTAATCCGAATGGTTTGTGGCGCTGTTTCTTTTGTTTGTTCCAAGGCTTCTGTCAAAGGCAGATGCGTTGGAGTTGCTTGCTTCTTCTCTGTAGATTCTTGTAAGGATTCAACAATATCCTGTCTACTCGGAAGGTCCGAATCTGTGTTTTGGCGTTTTGATTTCAATTCCTCTAGTTCTCTTAATATCTGATCACGAAAACTAGCAGATTGTGTGTCTTTATCTTCAAAATCCTTTGGCACAATACTACTCCTTTCACACAATTACCCTTTATTATATCTTAAAAAAATTACAAAATCAAGGAATTTAAAGCCATTAGCACGACATTGTATGAAAAAATGCATGCAACCATTTTCTGATAACATGCAACGTTTTTTTATCATTATTTCATTCAATTCTCCAAGTTATTAGTGACAACTGAACGTTTTGCGGGTTTCCCATAGCACACGTTGAGGAGACAGGAATTCCCTTAATCCCGTCTAAAAATATCCCGTGTATAGACTTTGTCTGCCACATCATCCAAATTAACATCATAGCGATTAGCCACAATCGCCTGGCTCATTTCCTTAAATTTCTTTAAATTGTTGACAACTTTGGAGCCAAAAAAGGTCGAACCATTTTCCAAGGTAGGTTCAAATATAATGACTTTAGCCCCCTTGGCTTTCAAGCGCTTCATCACCCCTTGTATCGAACTCTGACGGAAATTGTCCGAATTGCTCTTCATGGTCAAGCGATAAATGCCAATCGTAATCTCTTTCTCCACTTCTTGATTAAATTGATCATGGCCTGAATAGTCGTAATAGCCTGCCAATTTCAAGACTTGATCGGCAATGAAATCCTTACGAGTACGGTTGGATTCCACGATGGCAGTCATCATATTCTGAGGCACCTTATCATAGTTTGCTAAGAGTTGTTTGGTGTCTTTAGGCAGGCAGTAGCCCCCATAGCCAAAGGAAGGATTGTTGTAATGGTCTCCAATCCGAGGATCCAAGCCAATCCCGCGGATGATGGATTCGGAGTTCAAGCCCTTCATCTCTGCGTAGGTATCCAATTCATTAAAGTACGAAACCCGTAAGGCCAAATAGGTATTGGCAAAGAGCTTAACAGCTTCAGCCTCAGTTGCACCCATATGCAAGACCTCAATCTGGTCTTTCAGAGCGCCTTCTTGTAAGAGCATAGCGACCTTTTTGGCAGCCGCAATAGTCTCTGGGACATCATCGTGTTCATAGGAAACGATAATCCGAGAAGGATAGAGATTGTCATACAAGGCCTTGGATTCCCGTAAAAATTCTGGACTGAAAAGAATGTTCTTGGTACCAAACCTCTTACGAACCGACTGTATAAAGCCAACAGGAATGGTGGACTTGATGACCATTAGGGCTTGAGGATTGACCTTCATGACCATCTCAATGACTGCCTCCACATGACTGGTATCAAAATAATTCTCCGCGCTATCATAGTTGGTCGGGGCAGCAATGATGACAATTTCGGCTTCTTTGTAGGCTGTTTCGGCATCCAAGGTCGCAACCAAATCCAAGTCCTTTTCCGCCAAATACTGCTCAATGTAGTCGTCCTGAATCGGTGATTTCCTAGCATTGATCAACTCAACTTTTTCAGGAATCACATCGACCGCAACAACTCGATGGTGTTGCGCCAAGAGAACGGCGTTTGACAAGCCGACATAGCCCGTACCTGCGATAGCAATATTGGTTTTGGGAATCACGGTCTCTTCTTTCTCAACTTGACTAGTAAAGAGGGAAAATACATCAATGTCCAAGACCTGGGCCAACTTTTCAAGTTGTGGAATGGAGGGAAGATGCTCTCCTTGCTCGATCTTACTGATCATGGCGCGGTTTATCCCCGTTGCGACTGCCAGTTCTTGTTGGGAGTAGCCTAACTGTTTTCTTTTTTTTTAAAATCATCGATTTAAATTTTTCAACTGAAAATATACTGTTACTCATACTAACACCTCATCAAAAAAAAGTATACAGAGTATTGGTAACCGCCCAATAACGGCTCTATAATTTCTGTAGTGGGTAAATCCACTGTAGAGATTATATAGCCTTTTTGAGTGTATACAAAAAATCCCATATGACCTATAATGAAAAGCAACCACACTCACATTAGAAAGACTCATATGGAACTACTTCATCATACCACAGAACTAATCGGAATCAAAGACAAAAACATCAAAATTC